>JBOIFQ010000173.1:0-3990 GCA_050741655.1 Burkholderiales bacterium
AGGATGCTCTTATCGGGCCCGACGGCGAACGGCTTGAACGCTTGCCGGGGCATCTGGCCTACTGGTTCGGCTGGTTCGCGTTTTTTCCGGGGACTGAAGTCTATAAGCCCGAAAAAAACTGAATATAAAACACCTTTAAGATGATAAAACCCGCATAGGAAAAACGCGCATGAGTTCGCATCTGTCATAGCGATCCGAAGGCCAAGCACGCTCTCCTTTTGTCATCGCGAGCGCATGCGAAGCGATCTCGCATTTCAAAAAGCAGATTGCCACGGCGCTGTCGCGCCTCGCAATGACATCACTCTGTTATCGCGAGCAGCGCGAAGCAATCTCGATTTCAAAAGCAGATTGCCGCGTCGCCCGGAGCCTGCCCTGAGCAAAGTCGAAGGGCCTTCTCGCAAAGACCCCACTGCCGTCTTTGCAAGCGTAAGCGAAGCAATCCGGTCTTTTGTCATTGCGAGCCGAAGGCGAAGCAATCTCGTATTTTAGATCGTCGTAATCATATAATGACAAGCCCCTAAAAAAATCACACAATAGTTTCTCTAACGAGAATTTGAGCAATGAAAAATATATTTATAAATCAACGCTTTATAATCATGCTGGCGCTGGGGGCGCTGCTCGCGCTGCTGTTCGCGCAAGCACTGACGCAGCAATCGCCCGCGCCGCCGGTCACTTTCACTTCGCTCAAGGGTGAAAAAATTTCCATGGAAAGTTTGCGCGGCAAGGTGGTGCTGGTGAATTTCTGGGCCACCAGCTGCGTCGGCTGCGTGCGCGAAATGCCGCAAGTGATCGAGACCTACAAAAAATTCCGGGCGCGGGGTTTCGAAACCATCGCGGTGGCGATGAGCTACGATCCGCCGAATTACGTGCTGAATTACAGCGAGAAGAACGCGCTGCCGTTCAAGGTGGCGCTCGACGTGCAGGGCAATCTGGCGCAGGCTTTCGGTAATGTGAAGCTCACGCCCACCACTTTCATCATCAACAAGCGCGGCAACATCGTGAAGCGCATCCTCGGCGAACCTGATTTCGCCAAATTGCATCAATTGCTGGAAAAGGAATTGCACGCCGCATGACCGCCATCAACTGGAAACCGCATTTCATTTATCAAACGGATTACCAGCACTGGGCCAACGAACAGGTGTTCGCCGTGCTCGACCGCTTTGAAGATCACGTGCGCAAAAGCCGGCAAGGCACGTTGTTCGATAGTATCCACAACACCGTGGATCACATGCTGGTGCTGACTCATGTCTGGTTCGGCCGTCTCAAGGCGCAGCCCGACGAACTGCCGTTCAATCAGGTGCGTTATCCCGAGTGGCGCGATTTGAAGCGCGCTTTCCGCCAGGAGTTGCGCGACATGCAGCGCTGGCTGGATAGCAAGCCGGAAGATTTTTTCACGCAACAAGCGAGTTATCAGACGCCGGAAGGACGCACCACTTCATTCTGGGTGCGCGATCTGCTTACGCATCTGATGCTGCAACTGGCGCATCACCGCGGCCAGGTCACCGCGGTGGCGGGCAGGCTGGGCGCGCCGGCGCCGGAACTGGGTTACTTGTTTTACCGCCGCGAGATGGACAAGTATCTGTCTCAAATGAAGGGCTAGCTGGCCACACCGGCTTCGTGCGCCTGCTGATCGGCGTGGTAGCTTGAGCGCACCATCGGTCCGCAGGCAGCGTGCAAAAAACCCATTTCTTGCGCCTGGCTCTCAAACTTTTTAAAGACTGCAGGTTCTGCATAACGCAGCACCGGCAGATGATGCGCCGAAGGTTGCAGGTACTGCCCCAGCGTCAGCATGTCCACGTTGTGCTCGCGCAAATCGCGCATCACTTGCAGAATTTCCTCATCGCTTTCGCCCAGCCCCAGCATCAATCCCGACTTGGTTGGAATTGCGGGCTGCCGCTGCTTGAATTCTTTTAGTAGTTTAAGCGAATTAAGATAATCCGCGCCGGGGCGCGCCTGCTTGTAGAGGCGCGGCACGGTTTCGAGATTGTGATTCATCACATCCGGCGGATAGACGCCAAGAATTTCCAGCGCGATTTCCAGCCGGCCGCGAAAATCCGGAACCAGTATTTCAATACGCGTCTGCGGTGAATGTTCGCGCACGGCGCGGATGCAGTCGCTGAAATGCCGCGCCCCGCCGTCGCGCAAATCATCGCGGTCCACGCTGGTGATGACCACGTAATTCAATTTTAGCGCGGCGATGGTTTGCGCCAGATGCAAAGGCTCGTCTTTATCCGGCGCCAGCGGTTTGCCGTGCGCGACATCGCAAAACGGACAGCGCCGCGTGCACAAATCACCGAGTATCATGAAAGTCGCGGTGCCCTTGCCGAAACATTCGCCGATGTTGGGACAGGACGCTTCTTCGCATACGGTGTGCAGGTTTTGTTCGCGCAGGATGTGCTTGATGTCGTGAAAGCGCGCGCTGCCCGCCGCTTTGACGCGGATCCAGTCCGGCTTCTTCAGGCGTTCCTGCGGCACGATCTTGATCGGAATGCGCGCCGTCTTGGCTGCACCTTTTTGCTTGAGCGTTTCGGATACTGAACTCATTTTGCCGCCAGACCCTGCAAGAGTTTTTGCGTCAGTTCTTCGCCCAGCGATTCCACCGGACCGGCGATGCCCAGGTCGCGCGTCTGCGTGACTTGCAGGCCGGGGGTGCCGCACGGGTTGATGACGTGAAAAGGTTTTAAATTCATGTCCACGTTGAGCGCCAAGCCGTGATAGCAGCAGCCGTTCCTGATGCGCAATCCCAGCGCGGCGATTTTAGCGCCGTTGACGTATACACCCGGCGCATCCGCGCGGCCTTGCGCGGCCACGCCGTAATCATTGAGCAAGTCTATCACGGCTTGTTCCAGTTTTCTGACCAGCGGGCGCACGCTGAGTTTCAGGCGGCGCATATCCAGCAGCACATAAACGATGAGCTGTCCCGGGCCATGATAAGTAATTTGCCCGCCGCGGTCGGTTTTGATGATGGGGATGGCCGTGTGCCTGGGAAAATGCTCGCTGTTGCCGTTCAATCCCACGGTGTAAACCGGCGGGTGCTGCAGCAGCCAGATTTCATCCGGAGTATCCGCGTGGCGCTGCGCGCTGAAATCCTGCATCGCGCGCCAGGTGGGAAGGTAATCCGCCAAGCCCAGGCGTTTGATGCGAGGCGAAAGTGAAGGTGAAGACGTGGTGTCGTTCTTTATTGCTGCATTTTTCACCTCTTCACCTCTTCACTCGTTTACTTTTCACCGCTTTACAACACCATCACCACCATCGGGTGGTCACAAAGATCACGATAAAGATGATCCAATTGCTCGCGCGAAGTGGCTTGTATCACGCAAGTGAGGCTCAGGTATTTGCCTTGCTTGCTGGATTTCATTCCCACACTGGCGGGGTCGAAGTCCGGCGCATGACGCAGCACGACCTCCATCACGGACTGCGCAAACCCCGCCTGGCTTTTGCCCATGATCTTGATCGGGAACTCGCACGGGAAATCAATTTGCGAAGACTCGAATGCCATTTCAAGTCGGCTGCGCTTCGGCTTTGCGCATCACGATGGTTTTGTATTGTTGATACAGCTCATGCATGCGCCAGAAATGCGCTCCCGGTTTGCCATCGCCGACCGGTTTGCCGTCAAGCGTGGTAATGGCCAGCACTTCGCGCGTGGAAGAAGTCATCCATATTTCCTGCGCACCGCGCACTTCGCCAGCCGCAACCGCTCTGACTTCATGTGCGATTTTATTTACCGCCGCAAGTTCCAGCACAACATCATAAGTGATTCCCGGCAGCATCAGATTATTTTTCGGTGGTGCGAGTAATAAGTTGTTGCTGACGATAAAAATATTGCTTGCCGCGCCTTCGGTAAGAAAGCCATCGCGCAATAAAATAGTTTCAACGGCGCCCGATTCCACCGCCAGTTGCCGCAGCAGCACGTTGGGCAGCAGCGAAATCGCTTTGATGTCGCAGCGCAGCCAGCGGTTGTCCGGCGCGCTCACCGCCTCCGCCCCGCGC
>JBOIFQ010000174.1:0-4887 GCA_050741655.1 Burkholderiales bacterium
CAATAGTACGGCGAGCCCCGAGCGAGGACACAACGAAGCAGACGAGATGCACAGCAGGCTATTGGGCCTTTCCCAGGCAGATCGGTGGATTGTGAGTCTATTGCAAAAAACCGAAGCCGAAGTGGAAAAAGCATTCGCCGAATACCGTTTCGACAACGCCGCCGCCGCCATTTACCAATTCGTGTGGGACGAATACTGCGACTGGTATGTCGAGCTGGCCAAGGTACAGATGCAAAACGGCAGCGCGGCGCAACAGCGCGCCACGCGGCGCACCTTGCTGCGGGTTCTGGAAACCGTGCTGCGCCTCGCGCATCCGATTATCCCGTTCATCACCGAGGAATTGTGGCAGAAAATCGCGCCGCTGGCGGGTAACGCTTTCAAGCCCGGCGCTTCCATCATGCTGCAGCCGTATCCGCAATCGCAGCCGCAAAAAATTGACGCCGGGGCGGAAGACTGGATGGCCGTATTCAAGTCCGTCACCGAAACGGTGCGCAATCTGCGCAGCGAAGCCAAGCTTTCACCTGGGCAAAAAGTGCCGCTGGTGGCGCTGGGCGACCCAACTATGCTGGCTGCATTCACGCCTTATCTGCAAGCGCTGGCCCGGCTGTCGGAAATCACTATCGCGGAAACAGAACTGCCGAAGGTTGAAGCGCCGGTCGCCATCGTCGGCGATTACAAGCTGATGCTGAAAATTGAAGTGGATGTAGCGGCGGAGCGCGCGCGTCTGGCCAAGGAAATCGTGCGCATCAAAAACGAAATCGCCAAGGCCAACGCCAAGCTCGCCAATGCGTCTTTCGTAGCACGCGCTCCGACTCAGGTCATCGCGCAGGAAAAAGAGCGTCTGTCCAACTTCGGTGCGACGCTGGAAAAGCTCAACGCGCAACTGGAAAAGTTGGGTTAGCGGGCTGTTAAAAAATCTTGGATGTCATTGCGAGGAGCGCGGTCTGCTACGAAGCAATCTCGAACTGACGGGTAGTTGACCTTTCAACAACCTGTCAGGCGTAATACCGCGCTTTCATGCGCCGGCAATAGGCTTCGAGCTGAGGATAGCTCAGGGCGCGCTGTTTCAGCGGCGATTCCACCGGCACCCAAATAAGATTGGCGAGAAAAGCATAAGCGACAGCATCAATCGAACTGGGCTCGCTGCCCATGAAATAAGACTTGTCATTTAAAAAGTCGGCGAGCGTGGTGATATCGCTGTTGCCGATATGGTAAACCTCTTCGGCGCTGTGCCGGCCCATGCCGTGGCCCCACATTTGTTTTTTGACGCCGCGCCGCGCCATGCTGGAAACCAAGCCGCGCAGCCACGCCGGCACCGGCTGGAAAAATTCGCGCCGCGTGATTTCCCATCCCGACGGCTCCGCCCAGCGCGCATACACCGCGGCCCAGTAAAGATTTTCCTCCATCAAGCGCTGCAACGCGCGCGCCTGCGCTTTTTCCAGCGGCGAGAGTCTGGCATCCAGCGCGTCGCCGTAAGTTGCCTGCAGGTATTCGATGATGAAGCTGGAATCGGCAATCGTTTTGCCGTTGTCTTCGATGTACGGCAGCTTGCCCATGGGCGCCTTGAAATGGTTGGCGTTGCGCGCGCTTTGGTAGGGCAGGCCCGCCATGCGCAAATAGTTTTCCACTTTCATGCAGAACGGGCTGGGATTGGGCAGGCCGAAAGCGGGACGGAATTGATAGAGCGTAATCATCAGCGTTTCCTGACGAAAAAAATGAATTCACGGTTCGCTTCACTCTGGGACAGCAATTCGTTGCCGGTCTGCCTGGAAAAAGCCTGAAAATCCCGCACCGATCCGGGATCGGTGGCGAGCACTTTCAACACCTGTCCCGATACCATTTCCGCCAGTGATTTCTTGGTGCGCAGAATCGGCAGCGGACAGTTGAGCCCGCGCGTGTCAATTTCGCGGTCGCTGTTCATGCTCCACTCAACGGCAAGCCGTTTCTTACCCAGACGTTGAGGCCGCCCTGCAAATTGTAAACCTGGGTAAAACCCTTGCCGGCGAAAAACTGCGCAGCCTGCGCCGAGCGCGCGCCCGACTGGCAGCAAAAAACCAGCGGTGCCTGTTGGTCCCACTCTTCCGCCTTGGGCGCAAGCTGGTTAAGCGGAATGTGTTGCGCGCCGGCGATCATGCCGCGCGCCACTTCGGCATCGCTGCGCACATCCACCAGACGCAGATTGCCGCCGGCTTGCATTTCCCGCAAACGCATGCTGTCAATTTCGTTCGTCATGGAATCAATAATGCAAACTGTATGCGCCTCAGAAAATACTGATCTTGCGGTCGAGCAGGAGATGCGACATACGGGTATTGGCGGCGGCGAGACGGTCCACCAGGATTTGCAAAAAGGCGCGGTCGAATTGCGCGCGGCAGCTTTCCGAGGCCCGTGCCAGGGATTCCGCGTTGATTTCAATCGTCGTGATGTCTTCCACCGATGCGATGCTGGCAGTGCGCTTGAATTGCGTCTTGCCGAGATAAGCCATTTCGCCGAAACACTCGCCGGCCTGCAGCACGTTGAGCAGCTTGCCTTCCTTGCTGACATGCACTTCGCCGGAAGCCAGGATGAAAAACGATTTGCCGATTTCGCCTTCCTTGAGCAGCGTAGTGCCCGCTTTGTGTTTCTGCCAGTGGGTGATGCGCAGCACTTCCCACAACTCGGAATCGTTGAAGTGCTCGAAGAATGAAAGTTTGCGCAGAATATCGAAGCGCTCGCCCTCGGAAATATCGTCCTCGGGCTTTTCCAGCGTGTTGAACACCTCTATCAGCGCCTGCGCGAAATCCTCCCAGGTAAGATAGCGCGCATCCAGCTCCTTCTGCAGCGCGGTTTTGACGATCACATCCACGCGCGCGGGAATCTCCGGACGGTGAATGCTGGGCGGCGGCGGGTCCACGTTGATGATCTGGTACACCATGCTGTAATTGTTGGTGCCGGTGAACGGCAGCCGGCCACTGAGCAGCTGGTACATCACCACGCCCAACGAAAAAATATCGGTCTGATGGTTAAGCGGGAACTCGCGCACTTGCTGCGGCGACATGTAGGCGGGCGAACCGATGCCGACAATCTGAGTGGTGTCGGTGCCCTCGGTGAGCGCGGTGCCGAAGTCGGAAATCTTGATGTCTTGATCCGCGGTCAGCAAAATGTTGGCGGGCTTGATGTCGCGGTGAATAATGCCGTGGCGATGCGCGAATGCCAGCGCGCGGCTGCATTTGAAAATGATTTCGACCACCTTGTCCACCGCCAGCAGGTTTTCCGGTTTGATGTGCTGCTCCAGCGTGCCGCCGGCGACGTATTCCATGACGATGTAGCTCAGGTGCTCTTCCGCCACCGCATCGTAAATAGCGACCAGGTGCGGATGCGAGAGCTTGCCCACCAGCGAGGCTTCGGTGAGAAACAGCTTCTTGAAACGGCGGCCCTGCAGCTTGTCGCGCAGCGAGCGGGAATCCACCAGCTTGATCGCCACCTGGCGGCTGGCAAAGGGGTCATTGGCGAGATAGACCACGCTGGTCGCGCCCTTGCCCAGTTCACTGACGAGTTCGTATTTGCCGAGTTTATCCATGATCAGGCCGCATTACCGTGCGGCCAGCAAATTCCACATATAATTTGACAGTTTATATGAAGTAGTTGATATGAAGCACGCTGAATATGGACCTACCGGCCAAAGTGCTTGAAACGCCGCCTGCGGTTCCCTTTGCCGAGGCTTTGCGCTATTGGCTCAAGCTGGGCTTCATCAGTTTCGGCGGGCCCGCCGGGCAAATCGCCATCATGCATCAGGAACTGGTGGAAAAACGGCGCTGGATTTCCGAGCGGCGTTTTCTGCACGCGCTCAATTATTGCATGCTGCTGCCGGGCCCGGAGGCGCAGCAACTCGCGACGTACATCGGTTGGCTCATGCACAAAACAGTGGGCGGAATCGCCGCGGGGGTGCTGTTTGTTCTGCCCTCTTTGTTTATTCTGATCGCGCTCACCTGGATTTATCTGGCGTTCGGCAATGTTGCGTTGGTAGCGGGAATTTTTTATGGCATCAAACCCGCGGTCACCGCTATCGTAATGTTCGCCGCTTACCGCATCGGTTCGCGCGCGCTGAAAAACGCCGCGCTGTGGTCCTTGGCGGCTGCCGCATTCATCGCCATTTTCGCGCTCAAGGTGCCTTTCCCCTATATCGTGCTGGCCGCCGGCGTCATCGGTTATTGCGGCGGGCGCTGGGCGCCGCAACAATTCGCCACCGGCGGCGGACATGGCGCTTCCGATAAAAACTTCGGGCCCGCGATTATCGACGATAACACGCCGGCACCGGAGCACGCGCGCGTGCGCTGGCCGCGCATCGCTTATTGCAGCCTGACCGGACTCATCCTGTGGGCAGGCGCCCTGGGCATGCTGGCTGCGCTCTATGGCTGGCAGGGCATGCTCACGCAAATGGGCTGGTTCTTCACCAAGGCGGCGCTGCTCACGTTCGGCGGCGCGTATGCGGTGCTGCCTTACGTTTACCAGGGTGGCGTCGAACATTATCACTGGCTTACTGCGGTACAAATGATAGACGGCCTGGCGCTCGGTGAAACCACGCCGGGACCGCTCATCATGGTAGTGGCGTTTGCCGGTTTTGTCGGCGGCTGGAGCAAGGAGTTATTCGGCCCGGATGCGCGCTTTGTTGCCGGCGCCATCGCCGCCACCGTAGCGACTTATTTTACTTTCCTGCCCAGCTTCCTGTTTATTTTGCTGGGCGGCCCATTTATTGAAACCACCCGCGGTGACATTAAATTCACCGCCCCGCTCACCGGCATCACCGCCGCGGTAGTGGGCGTGGTGCTGAATCTGGCGTTGTTTTTCGCCTATCACGTGCTGTGGCCGCAAGGATTAGATGGAACATTCGAGTGGCCGCTGCTGATTATC
>JBOIFQ010000175.1:0-6470 GCA_050741655.1 Burkholderiales bacterium
GTTCTACCGCCTGTGAAATCACCGGCTCGGGGAATACCATGCGCTCCAGTGTAATCACTTTGTCCGGATCGCACAGCGTATCGCCGGTGCTCGCTTCGCGCAGACCCACCGCGGCGGCGATATCGCCGGCGCGCACTTCCTTGATTTCATCGCGCTGGTTGGCATGCATCTACAGCAGGCGCCCTATGCGCTCCTTCTTGCCTTTGATCGGGTTGTAAATAGTGTCACCGGAAGTGACCACGCCGGAATAGACGCGGAAGAAAATCAACTGCCCGACATAGGGATCGGTGGCAATTTTGAACGCCAGACCCGAAAACGGTTCCTCATCGGAAGCGTGGCGCTCTGCGGGCTGGCCGTTTTCCAGTTCGCCCTTGATCGCCGGAATGTCCACCGGCGCCGGCATGTAATCGATCACCGCGTCCAGCATCGCCTGCACGCCTTTGTTCTTGAACGCGCTGCCGCACAGCATGGGTACGATTTCGTTTTTAAGCGTACGCGCGCGCAGGCCTTTTCTGATTTCGTCCTCGGTGAGTGCATGGCCTTCGAGGTATTTGTGCAGCAGTTCTTCGCTCGCCTCGGCCGCCGCTTCCACCATTTTTTCGCGCCACTGCTTGCATTCTTCCAGCAGATTGGCCGGGATGTCGCGCTCCTCGTATTTCATGCCTTGAGTGCTGTCGTCCCAGTAAATCGCCCTCATTTTCACCAGATCGATCACGCCTTCGAATTTTTCCTCGGCGCCTATCGGCAGTTGAATCAGCACCGGATTCGCCTTGAGGCGGGTTTTTACCTGCTCATAGACGCGCATGAAGTTCGCGCCCTGGCGATCCATCTTGTTGACGAAAGCCAGACGCGGCACGCGATATTTGTTGGCTTGGCGCCATACGGTTTCGGTCTGCGGCTGCACTCCGCCCACCGCGCACAACACGGTGCAGGCGCCGTCGAGCACGCGCAGGCTGCGTTCGACTTCGATGGTGAAGTCCACGTGGCCCGGAGTGTCTATGATGTTGATGCGATGTTCGGCGCGGTCGCGGTCCATGCCTTTCCAGAAGCAGGTGGTGGCGGCGGAAGTAATGGTGATGCCGCGCTCGCGCTCCTGCTCCATCCAATCCATGACGGTGGTGCCGTCATGCACCTCGCCCAGTTTGTGCGAAACCCCGGTATAAAACAGAATGCGCTCGGTGGTCGTGGTCTTGCCGGCGTCAATATGCGCGGTAATGCCGATATTGCGATAGCGCTCGATGGGGGTTTTGCGTGCCACGGCCAAGTTCATCCTGAAATATCGAAACGAATTAGAATCGGTAGTGCGAGAAGGCTTTATTGGCTTCCGCCATGCGGTGCACTTCCTCGCGTTTCTTGATGGCGCCGCCGCGGCCTTCCGCCGCTTCGGCCAGCTCGCCCGCCAGGCGCGCACCCATGGATTTCTCGCCGCGGCTGCGCGCCGCGTCGCGCAGCCAGCGCATCGCCAGCGCGGTGCGCCGCACCGGACGCACCTCCACCGGCACTTGATAATTGGCGCCGCCGACGCGGCGGCTTTTCACTTCCACCATCGGCCGCACATTGGCCACCGCCAGGCTGAAAACCTCGAGCGGGTCCTTGCCGGTTTTCTTCGCGATCTGCTCCAACGCGCCATAGATAATGCGCTCGGCCACCGATTTCTTGCCGCGCGTCATGAGAACGTTGACGAACTTGGTCACGTCCTGATTGCCATATTTGGGATCAGGCAGTATGTTGCGTTTGGGAATTTCTCTGCGTCGCGGCATGGTGGTCGGATCGAAGTGGTATATATAAGGTCAGGCGGCTTTGGCGCGTTTGGCGCCGTATTTGGAGCGGCTTTGCTTGCGGTCTTTCACTCCGGCGGTATCCAGGCTGCCGCGCACCATGTGGTAGCGCACGCCCGGCAAGTCTTTCACGCGGCCGCCGCGAATCAGCACTACCGAGTGCTCTTGCAGGTTATGCCCTTCGCCACCGATGTAGCTGATCACCTCGTAACCGTTGGTGAGCCGTACTTTGGCGACTTTACGCAGCGCGGAGTTGGGTTTTTTCGGGGTGGTGGTATACACCCGCGTGCAGACACCGCGCCGCTGCGGGCTGTTGCCCAGCGCCGGCACTTTGCTCTTGGTACGTTGCGTGGTGCGCGGTTTACGCACCAGCTGGTTGGTGGTCGGCATTGCTATGGTCCGCTTGTAAAAATCTATAAAACTAAAAAATACGGACGGCGTTTGTAGCGCCGCCCGAAAAGACTGTGGATTTTATTGATTTAGCAGCTAACTGTCAAGCCGCGTGCTCTTCTCCCTGCGCGCTGGCCGTGCTTTCCGCACCCGCTGGCGCCGCGGCTGCGGGGAACGTGCCTTGCTTGCGGCGGGTATTGTGATAAGCCAGGCCGGTACCGGCGGGAATCAGGCGGCCAACGATCACGTTTTCCTTGAGTCCGCGCAATTCGTCTTTCTTGCCCATGATCGCCGCTTCCGTCAGCACCCGCGTGGTCTCCTGGAACGAGGCGGCGGAGATGAATGAGTCGGTCGACAGCGAAGCCTTGGTGATACCGAGCAGGATGTTATCGAAAATAGCCGGTTTTTTGCCCGCCGCCAGCGCCTTGTCGTTTTCTTCCAGCACCTCGGCGCGTTCCACCTGCTCGCCCGGAATGAAAGGGGAGTCGCCGGCATCCACGATATGCACGCGGCGCAGCATCTGCCGCACGATCACCTCGATGTGCTTATCGTTTATTTTCACGCCTTGCAGGCGGTACACGTCCTGTACCTCGTCGGTGATGTAGCGCGCCAGCGCCTCGACTCCCAGCAGGCGCAAAATATCATGCGGATCGGCGGGGCCATCCACAATCATCTCGCCCTTGTTGACCACCTGGCCGTCGTGCGCCATGACGTGCTTGTCTTTCGGGATCAGGTATTCGTGCGCCACGCCGTCGAGATCGGTGATCACCAGGCGCTGCTTGCCCTTGGTGTCCTTGCCGAACGACACCGTGCCGGTGACTTCCGCCAGCACGCCGGCATCCTTCGGCGAACGCGCTTCGAACAGCTCCGCCACGCGCGGCAGGCCGCCGGTGATGTCGCGGGTTTTTGATGTCTCTTGCGGAATTCTGGCGAGCACTTCACCCACACCCACTTGCTGGCCGTCTTTCACCGTGATGATGCAACCGATCTGGAAAGTGATATTGACCGGCAATTCGGTGCCGGCGATTTTCACATCGCGGCCTTTTTCATCCAGCAACTTCACTTGCGGACGCAGTCCCTTGGCCTGCGCCACGCCGCGGCGCTTCGGGTCAATCACCACCAGGGTGGAAAGTCCGGTGACTTCGTCAATCTGCTTCGCCACCGTCACGCTCTCTTCGACGTTTTCGAAATGGATGCGGCCGGCGTATTCGGTGATGATGGGGCGGGTGTGCGGGTCCCAGGTGGCGAGCACCTGTCCGGCCTTGACCTTGGTGCTGTCCTTGATCATCAGCGTCGCGCCATACGGCACTTTATGCCGCTCGCGCTCGCGCCCGTTGTCGTCCTGAATGATCACTTCGCCGCTGCGCGAAATCGCCACTTGTTCGCCCTTGGCATTGGTCACATAGCGCATGATTGGATTGAAGCGCGCGGTACCGTTGGATTTCGCTTCCACCTGGCTTACCACCGCGGTGCGCGAGGCGGCGCCGCCGATATGGAAAGTGCGCATGGTCAACTGCGTGCCCGGTTCGCCGATGGATTGCGCGGCGATCACACCCACCGCCTCACCCACGTTGACCAGCTGGCCGCGGCCCAGATCACGTCCGTAGCAGCGCGCGCACAAGCCATAGCGCGTTTCGCAAGTCAGCGGCGTGCGCACTTTTACTTCGTCTATACCCAGGGTTTCGATCAGTTCCAGCAGATCTTCGCCCAGCAGCGTGCCGGCCTTGATGATGACCTGCGTGGTTTCCGGATGCAGGATATCAATCGCCGCGACGCGCCCGAGTATGCGTTCGCGCAGCGCTTCCACCACTTCACCGCCTTCCACCAGCGCTTTCATCGCCACGCCCTGCGTGGTTTTGCAATCGTCCTGGATCACCACCAGATCCTGCGTCACATCCACCAGGCGGCGCGTGAGATATCCGGAGTTGGCGGTTTTCAACGCGGTGTCGGCCAAACCCTTGCGCGCGCCGTGAGTGGAAATGAAGTATTGCAGCACATTCAAGCCTTCGCGGAAATTCGCGGTGATCGGGGTTTCGATAATCGAGCCGTCGGGTTTCGCCATCAGGCCGCGCATGCCGGCGAGCTGGCGGATTTGCGCCGCCGAGCCGCGCGCGCCGGAATCGGCCATCATGTAAATCGAGTTGAACGATTCCTGATTGAGCACATTGCCTTTCTTGTCCTTGAGCGGCACTTGGGTATTTTTCCTGGCGTCCCAGTCCATTACCGCTTCGGTGCCCAGCTGTTCCATCATCGCTTTCGCCACCACGTCGCCGGCGCGGCCCCAGATGTCCACCACTTTGTTGTAGCGCTCGCCTTGCGTCACCAGACCCGAGGTGTATTGCGCCTCGATTTCCTGCACTTCTTTTTCGGCGGCGGAAATGATGACGTTCTTTTGCAGCGGCACTTGCATGTCGTCCACGCAAATCGAAATGCCGGCGCGCGTCGCCAGGGTGAAGCCGGAATACATCAGTTTGTCGGCGAAAATCACCGTTTCGCGCAAACCGCAGCGCCGGAAGCTGGCGTTAATCAGCCTGGAAATCTCTTTCTTTTTCAGCGGTTTGTTAATAAGATCGAACGGCAGTCCCTTGGGCAGAATATCGGACAGCAGCGTGCGTCCCACGGTAGTGTCGTGGCGCGTGATTTTTTCCTTGAATTCGCCGCTCTCGTCCTTCTCGTATTCCTTGATGCGCACGCCGATGCGCGCATTGAGCTCGATCTGGCGCGATTCGTAAGCGCGCGACACCTCGGCGACATTGGCGAATTGCATGCCCTCGCCCCACGCGTTGATTCTTTCGCGCGTGGTGTAATACAAACCGAGCACGATGTCTTGCGACGGCACGATGATGGGCTCGCCGTTGGAAGGCGAAAGTATGTTGTTGCTGGACAGCATCAGCGTGCGCGCTTCCATCTGCGCTTCCAGCGACAACGGCACGTGCACCGCCATCTGGTCGCCGTCGAAGTCGGCATTGAACGCCGCGCACACCAGCGGATGCAGTTGAATCGCCTTGCCCTCGATCAGCACCGGTTCGAACGCCTGTATGCCCAGGCGGTGCAGCGTCGGCGCGCGATTCAGCATCACCGGGTGCTCGCGGATGACTTCCTCGAGTATGTCCCACACTTCCGGCACTTCGGCTTCCACCAGGCGTTTCGCCGCCTTGATGGTGGTGGCCAGACCCAGCACTTCGAGCTTGTGGAAAATGAACGGCTTGAACAGTTCCAGCGCCATTTTCTTCGGCAGGCCGCACTGATGCAGCTTCAATTGCGGGCCCACCACGATCACCGAGCGGCCGGAATAATCCACGCGCTTGCCCAACAGATTCTGGCGGAAGCGGCCGCCCTTGCCTTTGATCATGTCGGCCAGCGATTTCAATGCGCGCTTGTTGGCGCCGGTCATGGCCTTGCCGCGGCGGCCGTTGTCGAGCAGCGAATCCACCGCTTCCTGCAGCATGCGCTTCTCGTTGCGCACGATGATTTCCGGCGCTTTCAATTCCAGCAGACGCTTCAGACGATTATTGCGGTTGATCACGCGGCGGTACAAATCATTCAAATCCGAGGTGGCGAAACGCCCGCCATCGAGCGGCACCAGCGGGCGCAGCTCCGGCGGCAGCACCGGCAGCACTTCCATCACCATCCAGTCCGGTTTGATGCCCGACTGGTGGAAACCTTCCAGCACCTTGAGGCGCTTGGCGAGCTTCTTGATCTTGGTGTCGGAGCCGGTGGCGGCCAATTCCTTGCGCAGGTTTTCGATTTCCAGATTCATGTCGAGGTTGCGCAGCAGCGCGCGCACGCCTTCCGCGCCCATGCTGGCGGAAAATTCGTCGCCGAATTCTTCCACTTTGGCGAGATAATCGTCTTCCGACAAAAGCTGGCAGCGCGTCAGCGGCGTCATTCCCGGATGGGTCACCACATAGGCTTCGAAATACAGCACGCGCTCGATATCCCTGAGCGTCATGTCCAGCACCATGCCCAGACGCGAGGGCAGCGATTTCAGGAACCAGATGTGCGCCACCGGCGACGCCAGTTCGATATGTCCCATGCGTTCGCGGCGCACTTTCGACAGCGTGACTTCCACTCCGCATTTTTCGCAAATCACGCCGCGGTGCTTGAGGCGCTTGTACTTGCCGCACAGGCACTCGTAATCCTTCACCGGCCCGAAGATCTTGGCGCAGAACAGTCCGTCGCGCTCGGGCTTGAAGGTGCGGTAGTTGATCGTCTCCGGCTTCTTGACCTCGCCGTAGGACCACGAGCGGATCAGATCCGGGGATGCGAGCGCGATCTTGATCGCGTCGAAGTCCAGCGTCT
>JBOIFQ010000176.1:0-5439 GCA_050741655.1 Burkholderiales bacterium
GCGCGGTAGTGGTCCCAGTCAAAAAACGGCCCGGGATCGGTCTTGCGGCCAGGGGCGATATCCGAGTGGCCTGTTATATAATTAATTTTAAATGATTTTTTTAACTCAAGAGTAAGCGCGCTCAAGCTCGCATATTGGGCTTCGCGGAACGGTAATAGGTCGCTGCCCTCGAGTTCGATGCCCAGGGAAAAATCGTTGCAGCGCGGCCGCCCGCGCCACTCCGATTGCCCGGCGTGCCAAGCACGTTTTAAACAAGGAACGAATTGCAGGATTTCGCCATCGCGGCGAATCAGGAAATGAGCTGACACCTTGAGTTCGCACACCGATTGAAAATAAGGATGGGCCTGCGGGTCGAGACTATTGGTAAAAAGCTGGAGCACGGCTGGCCCGCCAAATTCGTGCGGCGGCAGACTGATGTTGTGGATAACCAGAAGTTCAATCGGGCACTGCGCGGGCCGCTCATCGCAATTGGGGGAGGGAATATAACGCACCCCCTGCAGCACGCCTTCCCGGTCCAGCCGCATGCTCAATTGATGCCCAGACGCTCCATGCGATAACGCAAGGAACGGAAAGTAATGCCCAATAAGCGCGCTGCTGCGGTGCGGTTAAAACGGGTTTTTTCCAAAGCCTCGAGAATGGCCGCTTTTTCCAGGCGGTCCAGATAATCCTGCAGCGGTCCCTCGCCGTTGGCTGGCGCCGCCGCTCCCGATAGCTGAGCCGGCGCCAGCTGCAAATCCTCCAGGGTAATTTTCCCGCCAGAAGCCAGCGCCAGCGCCCGCTCCAGAATATTTTCCAGTTCGCGCACATTGCCGGGAAAATCGTATTCGGTCAGCGCCTGCAACGCCGTTTTTTCCAGCTCCGGCACGCCGCCTTCACGCTGCTTGCACAACCGCGCCAGCAGCGTCTGCGCGATAAGCGGGATGTCTTCGCGCATTTCGCGCAACGAAAGCATTTTCAGCTCGATGACATTGAGGCGGTAATAAAGATCCTGGCGGAACTTGCCGTTTTCCACGCAATCGGCGAGTTTTTTGTGCGTGGCGCTGATAATGCGCGCGTCGGCGCCCTCCTCCTGCGTCGATCCCACCTTGCGTACCTTTTTTTCCTGAATCGCGCGCAACAGCTTAACCTGCATATGCAACGGCAAGTCCGCTACCTCGTCCAGAAACAGCGTGCCTCCGTTAGCGGCCTGGAAAAATCCGTCGCGGTCAGCATCGGCTCCGGTAAATGCGCCTTTTTTGTAGCCGAAAAATTCGCTTTCCATTAAATTTTCAGGGATCGCGCCACAATTCACCGGCACGAACGGGCCGCTGCCGCGCACGCTTTTTTCATGTGTCAGCCGGGCGGCGAGCTCTTTCCCGCTGCCGGATTCACCGCTGATATACACCGGCGCTTCGCTGCGCGCGAGCCGGTCAATCATGTTGCGCACCTGGCCGATCGCCTCCGACTCGCCTAACAGCACATGCTCACCGGTTTTATCCGGGCCGCTGGCCGCGAGGCTGAGCGCCGATTTCACCAGCGTGCGCAATTGCTCGAGCGCCACCGGTTTGGCGATATAGTCGAAGGCCCCCGCTTTCAAGGCGGCCACCGCGTTTTCAGCGCTGCCATGCGCCGTGATCACCGCCACCGGAAGATCGGCGCAATTCGCGTCTATGTATCTCACCAGTTCCAGTCCTTCGCCGTCCGGCAAGCGCATGTCGGTCAGGCACAAGTCATAACGCTGGTCTTGCAGCAATTTTTGCGCACTGCTTATGTCCTTGGCGCGCTCGACTTCGAGCCCCATGCGCAGCAAAGTAAGCTCCAGCAGTTCGAGAATGTCGGCTTCGTCGTCCACCACCAGCACGCGGCGGATGGGGTCCGGTTTGCCGGTTTCAGTCCGCCCATGCTTGCGCTTGCTCATAATTTTGCCTTGCACAGAATGGTGAAATGGCCGCACCCCGAACCATCCACATAATCCAGCGTCGCGCCATTGGCCTCACAAACTTCACGCGCGATATACAAACCCAGGCCGGTGCCGCTGGCCGCGGTGGTAAAAAAAGGCTCAAACAACTGGCTGCGCACCTGCGGCGCCACGCCCGGACCGTCGTCCATCACGTCCCATCTTACCGTATCCTCGCTGGCTCCGTTGTTGACGCTGTAGCGAATACTGTTTTGCCGGCGCTGGCCGTGCCGCAAGGCGTTACGCGTCAGATTCCACATCACCTGATTAAGATGGCTGCGATCAAACAGCAACTGGCGTTGGGTGCGGATTTCCATCTGCAACAGATTGGGGGAAATTTTTTCGATCTGGCAGAAATCGTTAATAAAGGTGTGCAAAAAATGCGCCGGATTGATCGCCTCGCGTATGGCGCGGTCGCGGCGATTAAGTTTCAGCACTTCCTGCACCATGCGGTCCAGGCGCTGCGTATTATCGCGAATGATTTGGAGCAGACGTTCCTGAGTAGGACTGTGCGCAGGTTCTTCCTGCAACAGCTCGGCGGCATGGCTGATGGAGCTCAAGGGGTTGCGGATTTCATGCGCGATATTAGCGGTGAGCCGGCCCAGCGCCGCCAGCTTCAATTGGCGCGCCTCGGCCTGGATACGGCTCAAGTCTTCGAGAAAAATCACCGTGCCCACCGGTTTGTTCCGGCCCACACCGACAAAGCGCGCCCCCAGCATACGCGAAGGTGACACCGGGATCGGTTCGACCACCGCATGCGAGCCGGCCTTCCAGCGCCGCAGCCGTTCTGCCAATGCGGGAGCATAATCCTGCAGCAGCACCTCGCGATCGTCACGCAGATGGATTGCCAGCAACTTTTCGGATTGTGAGTTGCGCTGGCGGATGACGCCCTTATCGTCCACTACCATCACCCCGTCCTGCATATCTTGCAGCACCAGTTGGTTGACCTGGGCCAGATTGGCGATATCAATTCCACGTTGCTGAGCGAGTTGTTCACTCGCCAGGGCATATCCGGCGAGTGTATGCGCTACCCAGGCAGTGGCGAAATACCCCACGCTCAGCAGGCCGGCCTGGGCATATTGCATGGCATCCGCTGCATTGTTCAGCACCTGAAGTGTCTGCTCGAGCAGTACCGCGATACTGGCCAGCGCAGCGTAAAACAAAGCGAGCCGGCCGCGGCTGATAAAACCGGCGGCGGCTAGCGAAGCGAGCAGCAAAAGCCCCAGCCCGCTACCGATGCCGCCACTGGCATGCATCAGGATCACCAACAATACGATATCGGCGAAAACCTGCAGCGTGAGCTGCAAGGTGAAATAAGGACGGCGGCGGCGGATGATGAAAGCAAAGAAAACGGCTGTGAGCAGGTAACTCACACTGCCCCACCAGAACAAGCGGCGGTCCATGGCGCCAAACAGGGAATAACCGAAAACCAGCGCGGTGAAAATAAACGAGCCGGCAACCACCAGCCGGTAAAAATTGAAATAGGAAAGCGAGCGCCAGAAAGTTGCCGGCAAGCCGGGCTGCCGCGGGCCCAGCAACTGCGGCAGCATCACCAACTCGCGCCACAGGCCGCGGCCGAATTCCTGTAGCGGAACAAACAGCCGCCGCGAGTTGCGCGCCCGTGAACCGGTGCTATCTGTTGCGGCGGGTGGCAGCGGCTTGTCTTGCGTCTGTGGATTGGCTGCATCCATTGAGTCACCCGGCAAAGGACACTAACTCTTTTTTTGGCACGCGCGCTGATGGTCCTGGCTGCAGAAATAATCTCCTTGGCTGATGACGCTTTCGCTTTTGGGCAGATTTACTCCGCAATGCGCGCAGCGCACCATGTCTTCCTCACGCTGAGTTGAAGGCTGCCGGTTTTTTTGCGCACTGCGCAAATAGCCGCGCAACACCCAATACACCAGCAAGGCCGCGATCACCAGCAACAGCACTCTGCTCAAGTTTGCGCTCCAGCGCGGAAATTTAAAGGATTGGTCGGGGTGACTGGATTCGAACCAGCGACTCCTGCGTCCCGAACGCAGTACTCTACCAGGCTGAGCTACACCCCGAAATGTTGCGGTAATCCGGGATACCGACGGCCCGGCGCTGACACCAACATCAGTAACTTCTGCTGACCGCAAAGTCCGCCAATTGTAGCAAAGAATCACGATAATTTGAACGCGGCAGGTGCGCGCAGGCCGCGCAAGCCGCTTCGCTCTCCTGCTTGGCGCGCATCCTGGCGTACTCCAAGGCACGGGTTTGGTGTATGGTGTCGAGCACGGTTTCAAATTCTTCCCGTCCACCTTGCTCTATGGCTTTACGTATCGCTGCGACCTGCTGCGTATTGCCGTGCTGCATGGCGTAAATCAGCGGCAAAGTGGGTTTGCCTTCGGCCAGATCATCGCCGATGTTCTTCCCGGTCTGGCTTAAATCACCCGAGTAATCGAGCACGTCGTCTATCAACTGAAATGCGGTGCCCAGATGCATGCCGTAATTCGCCGTCGCCTGCTCTTCGGCGCCGCCGGCATTGCCCAAAATCGCACCCAGGCGGGTCGCCGCTTCGAACAGCTTGGCGGTCTTGCAGCGGATGACTTGCAGATAGTTTTGTTCGTTAATGTCCGCATTATGGCAATTCAGCAACTGCAGCACTTCACCTTCGGCGATCATATTGGTGGCGTCCGCCAGCACCTGCATCACGCGCATGTTGTTCACGTCCACCATCATCTGAAACGCACGCGAATAGACGAAATCCCCGACCAGCACGCTGGCCGCATTCCCGAACATCGCATTGGCGGTGGGGCTGCCGCGGCGCAGAGCAGAAGTGTCCACCACATCGTCATGCAGCAGGGTCGCGGTATGGATGAACTCCACCACCGCCGCCAGTTCGTAGTGATGCGAACCGCGGTAACCGAAAGCCCCGGCGGAAAGAATCACCAGTGCCGGACGCAGGCGCTTGCCGCCGCTGCCGATAATATAGTCGGCCATTTGACGGATCAAAGCCACATCGGAATGCAGGCGCCGGCGGATCACTTCATCCACTGTCCGCATCTCCGGCTCGATTGCGCCCCGGATGGCTTCAATTGACAAGGATGTGCCCACGAGATGAAAAAGCCCTGAACGATTAGCGCCAGCATAGCAGAACCCGCCGCTGTTAGCGCGCTGCGGAAACGGGCGAACGCCGCTAATCCGGCTAAACAGGCTTGCTTTTGACTGGGCAGGGCGGTTTATGTAAAATAGCGCGTTTGCAGGGATAGATGCGGAGCAATCATGTACGCAGTCATCAAAACCGGCGGCAAGCAATATCGAGTGGCGTCCGGCGAAAAACTCAGGATTGAACAAATCCCCCTCAGCGTCGGCAGCGAAATCGTGCTCGACCAGGTGCTGCTGCTCGCCAATGGCGACAATATTGCCACCGGCAATCCGCTGGTCACGGGCGCCAAGGTCAAAGCCACCGTGATTGCGCAGGGACGCGGCGAAAAAGTCACCATTTTCAAAATGCGCCGCCGCAAAATGTACCGCAGAAC
>JBOIFQ010000177.1:0-5874 GCA_050741655.1 Burkholderiales bacterium
CCGCCGCCCTGCATCTGGCGCATGAAGAAAATCCACACGCCGATCAAGAGCAGCATCGGGAACCAGGAAACAAAAATATTCACCAGCAAAGACGGTTCTTCATCCGGCTTGGCTTCGATGATGACGCCGTTCTTAAGCAAATCGCTCACCAGCCAGGGGTCGGAGGGCGAATAAGTGGTGAAACGCTTGCCGTCGGTTTTCACGCCTTTGAGCGTGCGTCCCTCGATGGTGACCTTGGCGATATGGCCCTGCTTCACTTCGTCGATGAATTGCGAATACTCCATCGGCGTCTGCGCCGCCTGGCGCTGGCTGAATTGGTTGAAGACGGTCATCAGCACCAGCGCGATCACCAGCCAAATCGCCATATTTTTTACTAAATTGTTCAAATTCGCTCCTGAAATTCCGAAAGGAAACTATTCTATCCTTATTTTCCGCCTGCGTCAGTGCTTCCGTATTGCCGCAAACCTTTGCCTAAAAGGTAGATTTCACTGCTGCGGTCGCGCGAAGCCTTGGGTTTGCGCGCTACGACTTCTTTGAAACTCGCGCGCATGGCGGCAAGAAAAGATTCGAAACCCTCTCCCTGAAACACTTTGACCAGCAAGCGGCCCTGTGGTTGCAGCGCTTGCTGAGAGAATTCCAGCGCCAGTTCCGCCAGTTCCAGCATACGCGCCTGATCGCTGCTCGCCACGCCGCTGATATTGGGCGCCATATCGGAAATTACAAGATCCACCGATTTTCCCTGCAAGCGGCGGCGCAGTTCCTGCAGCACCGCGGTAACACGGAAATCGCCCTGGATGAACTCGACGCCGGCTACCGGCGGCATGTTCAGCACATCCAGCGCAATCACCTTGCCGCGCGGCCCGATTTTTTCCGCCAGCACCTGCGACCAGCCGCCCGGCGCCGCGCCCAGTTCGACCACCGTCAGCCCCGGCATAAACAGCTTGTCGCGCGCGGCAATCTCCATCAGCTTGAACGCGGCGCGCGAACGGTAGCCTTGCTGTTGGGCGCGCTTCACATAAAGATCGTTCACGTGCTCGCGCATCCAGGCGCTGCTGGTTTTGGAGCGTTTCATTGAGTAAACTGCCGGCGTGGATAAATTATGTTAACACTCAATTCCGGTGAACGCCGCGCCTTGCGCGCCAGGGCGCACACGCTGAAACCGGTGGTCATCATCAGCGATGGCGGCCTGACGTCCGCGCTGTTGCACGAAATTGATTTGAGCCTTGCTCATCATGAACTGATCAAGGTCAAAGCCGCGGGAGCAGACCGCAAGCAGCGGGAAGTTACTCAGGAAGAAATCTGCAACCATCTGCATGCCGCACCGGTGCAGCATATCGGAAAAATATTAGTGGTTTACCGGCCCGCGCCGCCGCAGAAAAGCCGCGCCAAACATCGCACCAAGAAAAGTTTTCAAAACGAAAGATAATTATGGCGCGGCTTTGGCTTGCAGCAACACCAGCACCAGTCCAAGCACGCTTTCCATCAGATACAGCACGCTTGCCACGCCATGCCAAGCGCCGAAACGATCCTTGAACATGTTTTCCGCCAATTCTTTTACCAGCGCCTGGTGTTTCAAGCCTTCCAGGATCGGCTGTACGCCAAAATGACCGATCAGCACCAGAATCAGCATCGCTAGCGTAACCCAGAAAAATCCTTGCTTGAACGCATACACGCCCTGGCGCACCAGCCGAAACAGCAGCAAATACGCGCCGCAGCCGATTCCGATGTAGGCCACGAGGCCGAACATTCTTCCCGCCAGCACGCCCGCCAGCGCGCGGTCATCGAGAAAATAAAACAGCACCGGCGCGGCGATATAACCCACCGCCCACAGCGCGCCCACCCACAGGGTGACGGCGATCCAGTGCAGTGCGTCGGCGAGTTGGCTCATCATATATATTTCACGTCGAGAATTTCGTACTGGCGCACGCCGCCGGGCGCCTGCACTTCCGCCACATCGCCGGGATACTTGCCGATCAAGGCGCGGGCAATCGGCGAACTGATGGAAATCATGCCGCTTTTAATGTCCGCCTCGTCGTCGCCGACGATCTGGTAAGTGAGCGCGTTCCCGCTGTCCATGTCCTCCAGATCAACCGTCGCGCCGAATACCGCGCATCCATCCGCATCCAGCAGCTTGGGGTCAATGATCTGGGCGTTGGAAAGTTTCGCCTCCAGTTCGATAATGCGGCCTTCGATAAAGCTTTGCCTTTCCTTGGCGGCATGATACTCGGCGTTCTCGGACAGGTCGCCGTGCGTGCGCGCCTCCGCGATAGCGGCGATCACTGACGGCCGCTGCACGGTTTTAAGCTGCTGCAGTTCCGTGCGCAGCTTTTCCGCTCCGATCACCGTCAATGGAATTTTGCTCATCGCCATGCGTCCCTTTATGCGTCCTCTGTCCCGTTTTGATTATGACTTATTTACAGCCACCGTCAACCTGCCAGCAGGCTGCGGTGCAGGCTTTGCAGTTCGAGCGGCTTGAGTTCGCGCATATGCTGGATGCCGGTGCAGGCCGCGCGCGCGCCCGCCAGCGTGGTGTAATACGTCACCCGCCGTTGCAGCGCGGCGTGGCGTATCGAATACGAATCATGCACCGCGCGCCTGTCTTCCACGGTGTTGATAATCAAATCAATTTCTCCGTTCTTGATCATGTCCACGATGTGCGGCCGGCCTTCGGCGACTTTGTTCACCGGCATCACCTTGATACCGGCGGCGGCAAACGCCGCCGCCGTGCCGCGCGTCGCTACCAGGCTGAATCCCAGATCCTGCAGGGCTTGCGCGATTTCCACGGTGCGCGCCTTGTCGGCGTTGCGCACGCTGATGAATACCTTGCCGGATGCAGGCAGCTTCTCGCCCGCCGCCATTTGTGATTTCACGAATGCTTCCGCGAAAGTGGCGCCCACGCCCATCACTTCGCCGGTGGATTTCATTTCCGGGCCGAGGATGGTGTCGGCGCCGGGAAACTTGATGAACGGGAACACCGCTTCCTTGACGGAAAAATAAGACGGCACGATTTCGCGCGACACGCCCTGCTCCTTCAGGCTGCGCCCCGCCATGCAGCGCGCGGCGATTTTGGCCAGCGGCAGGCCGGTGGCCTTGGACACAAACGGCACGGTGCGCGACGCGCGCGGATTGACCTCCAGCACGTAGACGGTGCCGCCCTGAATCGCGAATTGCACGTTCATCAAACCCACCACTTTGAGCGCATGCGCCATCGCCGTGGTCTGGCGGCGCAATTCATCCTGCATTTCGTGGGTGAGACTAAACGGCGGCAGCGAACAGGCGGAATCGCCGGAATGCACACCCGCCTGTTCGATATGCTCCATGATGCCGCCGATCAGCACGTCCTTGCCGTCGCACAGCGCGTCGACATCCACTTCGGTGGCGTCGTTGAGGAAACGATCCAGCAGCACCGGCGAAGCGTTGGACACCTTCACCGCTTCGCGCATATAGCGTTCAAGCTGGCTTTGCTCGTGCACGATTTCCATGGCGCGCCCGCCCAGCACATAGGATGGCCGCACCACCAGCGGATAGCCGATCTCTTCGGCCAGACGCAACGCATCCTGCGGCGTGCGCGCGCTGCGGTTGGGCGGCTGCCGGAGCTTGAGCTGCACCAGCATTTTCTGAAAACGTTCGCGGTCCTCGGCGCAATCAATCATGTCGGGAGAAGTGCCGATGATGGGCACGCCGTTGGCTTCCAGATCGCGCGCCAGCTTGAGCGGCGTCTGCCCGCCGAATTGCACGATCACACCCTGCGGTTTTTCCACGCGCACGATTTCCAGCACGTCTTCCAGCGTCAAAGGCTCGAAAAACAGGCGGTCCGAGGTATCGTAATCGGTGGATACGGTTTCCGGATTGCAGTTGACCATGATGGTCTCGAAGCCGTCTTCGCGCAAAGCCAGCGCCGCATGTACGCAGCAGTAATCGAACTCGATGCCTTGGCCGATGCGGTTGGGCCCGCCGCCCAGCACCATGATTTTTTTGCGGCTGCCGGGCTGCGCCTCGCACTCCTCTTCATAAGTGGAATACATATAAGCGGTGCGGGTGGCGAATTCCGCGGCGCAGGTATCCACGCGCTTGTACACCGGGTGCAAGCCCAGCTGCCAGCGTTTTTGCCTGACCGCCGCTTCCGTGGTAGCGAGCAGTTTGGCCAGCCGCGCATCGGAAAAACCGCCGCGCTTGAGTGTGCGCAATTCGTCCGCGTGTAATGCGTCGAGTTTCTTGCCTTTAAGTGTTTGCTCCTGCCGCACCAGATCCTCAATCTGAGCCAGGAACCACGGGTCTATGCGCGTGAGCTCATGCACTTCGCCGCACGCCATGCCGCAGCGAAACGCATCGGCCACAAACCAGATGCGCTCCGGCCCCACGTCGCCGAGTTCGTTTTCAATCACGGCGCGCTCAGCGGTTTTTTCATCCAGGCCGTCGGCCCCGGTTTCCAGTCCGCGCAAAGCTTTCTGGAATGATTCCTGAAACGTGCGGCCGATGGCCATGACCTCGCCCACCGATTTCATCTGCGTGGTGAGGCGGCTATCGGCCTGCGGGAATTTCTCGAAGGCGAAGCGCGGGATTTTGGTGACCACATAATCTATGCTGGGCTCGAACGCGGCGGGTGTGGCGCCGCCGGTGATTTCGTTTTTCAGCTCATCCAGCGTGTAACCCGCCGCCAGTTTGGCCGCCACTCTGGCGATCGGAAAGCCGGTGGCTTTCGACGCCAGCGCCGACGAGCGCGACACGCGCGGATTCATTTCGATAATCAGCATCTGTCCGTTATCCGGATTGATGGCGAACTGCACATTGGAACCGCCGGTGTCCACGCCGATTTCGCGCAGCACGCGAATCGAGGCGTCACGCATGATCTGATATTCCTTGTCGGTGAGCGTCTGCGCCGGCGCCACGGTGATCGAATCGCCGGTGTGCACGCCCATCGGATCCAGGTTCTCGATCGAGCACACGATAATGCAATTGTCTTTTTTGTCGCGCACCACTTCCATCTCGAATTCTTTCCAGCCGATCACCGATTCCTCGATCAGCAACTCCCGGGTCGGCGAGGCGTCGAGGCCGCGCTCGCAGATGGCGATGAATTCCTCGCGGTTGTAAGCGATGCCGCCACCGCTGCCGCCGAGAGTAAAGGAAGGGCGGATCACCGTCGGGACCCCCACCATCGCCTGCACTTGCAGCGCTTCCTCCATGCTGTGCGCGATGGCCGAGCGCGGGCTGGCCAAACCGATTTTGGTCATGGCGAGCTTGAATTTCTCGCGATCCTCGGCTTTGTCTATCGCTTCGCGCGAAGCGCCGATCAGTTCCACGCGATATTTTTCCAGCACGCCATGTTTCGCCAAGTCAAGCGCGCAATTCAAAGCGGTCTGCCCGCCCATGGTGGGCAGCAGTGCATGAGGTTTTTCGATGGCGATGATTTTTTCCAGCATCTGCCAGTTGATAGGCTCGATGTAAGTGGCATCGGCCATTTCCGGATCGGTCATGATGGTGGCGGGATTGGAGTTCACCAGAATCACGCGATAGCCTTCCTCGCGCAGCGCCTTGCACGCCTGCGCGCCGGAATAATCGAATTCGCACGCTTGGCCGATGATGATGGGGCCGGCGCCGATGATCAGGATGCTTTTAATGTCGGTGCGTTTGGGCATAGCTCAAATTCGTGTCACCGCAGATGCACGCCGATACACGCAAATAAAACCTGGAATGCAATCGGCGTTCATTTGCGTTCATCGGCGGTTCCAGTTTTTCCTTTCTCCATCATCTTCACGAAACGGTCGAACAACGGGTCCACATCATGCGGCCCGGGGCTGGCTTCGGGATGACCCTGGAAACAGAAAGCCGGTTTGTCGCTGCGCTCCAACCCTTGCAGGCTGCCGTCGAACAGCG
>JBOIFQ010000178.1:0-2411 GCA_050741655.1 Burkholderiales bacterium
GGGTACAACCCGCGTCAGCGGATTTCTCGAAGGCGAGGACGCGCTCGCCACCATGAATGCTTTGCGCACTCTGGGTGTGCGTATCGAAGGGCCGGATGGCGGCAAGGTGGTGATACATGGCGTGGGCTTGCGCGGCCTGAAAGCGCCGGCCAAGGTTTTGGATTGCGGCAATTCAGGTACTTCGATGCGGCTTTTATGCGGGCTGCTCGCCGGGCAATCCTTTAATTGCGAACTGGACGGCGATTCAAGTCTGCGCCAGCGGCCGATGCGCAGAGTGGCCGACCCTTTGCGTGAAATGGGCGCGAAAATCGAAACCGCAAGCAACGGCTGCCCGCCGGTGAAAATTCAGGGCGCAGCCGATTTGCGCGGCATGGACTACGTCATGCCGGTGGCAAGCGCGCAGGTGAAATCCGCTTTGCTGCTCGCGGGCTTGTACGCGAAGGGACGCACTTGCGTCACCGAACCCGCTCCCACGCGCGACCATACCGAGCGCATGCTGCAGGCATTGGGCTATGCGGTGCGGCGCGAAGGCGAGAAAATCTGCGTCAACGGCGGCGGCAAATTGCGAGCAACCGATATTGAAGTACCGGCGGATATTTCTTCGGCGGCATTTTTCATGGTGGGCGCGAGCATTGCGCCCGGCTCGGATGTTACGCTCACTCACGCCGGCATCAACCCCACCCGCACCGGCGTGATCCAGATTTTGCGTTTGATGGGCGCCGACATTACTTTAAGCAACGAACGTATGGCGGGCGGCGAACCGGTGGCGGATATTCGCGTGCGCCATGCCCAGCTCAAGGGCATCCACATTCCGCCCGCACTGGTGCCGCTGGCGATAGACGAGTTTCCGGTTTTATTCATTGCTGCGGCGAATGCCGGCGGGGAAACGCTATTGACCGGCGCCGAAGAATTACGCGTCAAGGAAAGCGACCGCATTCAGGTGATGGCGGAGGGTCTGCGCGCGCTGGGCGTTCAGGCCGAGCCCGCGACGGATGGCATGCGCATCAACGGTGGAAACTATCGCGGCGGTGAAATTGAAAGCCACGGCGACCATCGCATCGCCATGTCATTCGCCATCGCCGCGCTGCGCGCACAAGGCGAAATAAAAATCAACGATTGCGCCAATGTGGCGACGTCGTTTCCGGGGTTTGTGCAATTGGCGCGGCAGGCGGGACTTGGAATAAAAGCGTTGAACACTAAGGACGCCAAGTAAAGCATTTATATTGATTCGATTTCCTTTGCGTCCTTCGCGTACTTAGCGGTGAAAGATTTTGATGAAGAAAACAATTCCGGTTATCGCGATTGACGGTCCCTCCGCCTCGGGCAAGGGCACGGTGGCGCAATTGGTGGCGCAAAAGCTGGGGTTTAATTATCTGGACAGCGGTGCGCTGTATCGTCTGGTGGCTCTGGCCGCGCAAAAACGCGCACTGGCGCTGGATGACGAAGCGGCGCTGGCGAAGCTGGCGCAAAATCTTGCGATGGAATTTCGCGGGGAGGAAATTCTGCTCGAAGGCGAGCGCGTGACGGATGAAATCCGTTCGCAAACATGCGCCGAAGCCGCTTCCAAAGCCGCGTCTTTGCCTCAAGTGCGGCGCGCTTTGCTTACCAGGCAGCACGCTTTTCGCCGCCAACCGGGATTGGTGGCGGAAGGGCGCGACATGGGCTCGACGGTTTTCCCCGATGCGGTGTTAAAAGTCTTCCTCACCGCCAGTGCCGAAGCGCGTGCCGGGCGCAGGGTTAAACAGTTGATGGCAAAAGGAATGTATGCTAGCATTTCAACCCTTCTGCAGGAAATCAGGGAACGCGATGCACGCGACAGCCAGCGTTCCGTGGCGCCCCTGCGACAAGGGGGCGATGCTGGTCTTTTGGATACCACCTCGTTAACTATCGAGGAGGCGGTGGCAGAAGTGCTCGCCAGGTACCGCAAGACTGCATTATGAAACAGGTGTTCCGGGTTGCCCAAACCCGAAACGATGATAAACGAACCCCGTGTTGAGTCACGGGCTTAAATCCTTAGGTACAACTAAATGATGGTTACCGCTGCCACAAGTTCCGACAGCCCTGAAAATTTTGCCGCGCTTTTCGAAGAAAGCCTATCTCACCAGGAAATGCGTATCGGCGAGGTGATTACCGCCGAAGTCATGCGCGTGGATGCCAATTATGTAGTGGTGAACGCCGGCCTCAAGTCCGAAAGTTTTATTCCCGCAGAAGAATTCCACAACGATAAAGGCGAAATCGAGGTCAAGCCCGGCGATTTCGTGGAAGTGGCGATCGAAGCCCTGGAAGATGGTTTTGGCGAAACCCGTTTATCGCGCGACAAGGCCAAACGCCTCACCGCGTGGCGCGAGCTGGAAGTGGCGCTGGAGCAGGGCTCGCTGGTGCGCGGCCTGGTTAACGACAAAGTCAAAGGC
>JBOIFQ010000179.1:0-10905 GCA_050741655.1 Burkholderiales bacterium
ATCTCAGGCAGTGGGTATCGGTTGCCGCATCAGCAGCGTAATCAGATTGGCGAGCTTGTCGCGCATCTGCCGGCGGTCAACTATCATGTCTATGGCGCCGTGCTCGAGCAGAAACTCGGCACGCTGAAAACCTTCCGGCAGTGTTTCACGCACCGTTTGCTCGATCACGCGCGGCCCGGCGAAGCCGATCAGCGCACCCGGTTCCGCCATCACCACATCGCCGAGCATGGCGAAGCTCGCCGACACGCCGCCCATGGTGGGATCGGTGAGCACCGAAATAAACGGCAATTTGGATTCGGCAAGCTGGGTCAGCGCCGCCGCGGTTTTCGCCATCTGCATCAGCGACAGCAAGCCTTCCTGCATGCGCGCGCCGCCGCTGGCGGTGAAGCATGCCAGGGGCAAGTTCTGCTCGATGCACACCTGCACGCCGCGCACGAAGCGTTCTCCCACCACCGAGCCCATCGAGCCGCCCATGAAACGAAATTCGAACGCCGCCGCCACCAGCGGCACGGTTTTTACGCTGCCCTGCATCACCACCAGCGCTTCGCTCTCCTCGAGCTCGGCTTGCGTCTGCTCCAGCCGTTCGCTGTAGCGCTTGTCGTCCTTGAATTTGAGCGTATCAACCGGCGCTACTTCGGCGCCAATTTCATAGCGCCCTTCGGCGTCCAGCAAAAATTCGAGGCGCTCGCGCGCGTTGAGGCGGTTGTGGTGCCCGCACTTGGGGCAGACACTGAGATTGTTTTCCAGCTCGCTGCGGTAGAGCACCGCTTCGCAGCTGGGGCATTTGGTCCACAGTCCCTCGGGAACGTTTTTCTTGGCGCCGCTGGGTGTACGCTTGATTTTCGGCGGCAACAGTTTTTGCAACCAGCTCATGGCTTCACCTCGGTTGATCTATGGCGCGGCGCAAATCCTGAAGCAACGCCGCCACCTTGCCCAGTATTTCGCCGCGCGCCGATTTTTCCACTTCCTCGACGATGCGGCTGCCGATGACAACAGCATCAGCGAGTTGCGCTACCGCCTGCGCCATTTGCGCATCGCGTATGCCGAAACCCACGCCGACCGGAAGTTTGGTGCGGGCACGGATTTGCGGCAGCTTGCGCGCCACATCGTCCAGATCCAGATGCCTGGCGCCGGTCACACCCTTGAGCGAAACATAATAAAGATAACCGCGCGCCAGCTTGAGTACCTGCTCCATGCGCTGCGTCGTGGTAGTGGGCGACAGCAAAAAAATCGGGTCCATGCCGCGGTGTTGCAGCTGTTGCGTCAACTCAAGGCTTTCCTCGGGCGGATAATCCACCACCAGCACGCCGTCCACGCCGCTCGCCTGCGCGTTTTGAGTGAATTTTTCATAACCCAGCGCTTCGATCGGATTGGCATACCCCATCAGCACCACCGGTGTGTCGTGATCGGTTCTGCGGAATTCCGCAACCAGGTCCAGTATCTGTTTCAGGCCGATGCCGTGTTTCAGCGCGCGCTCGGAAGAACGCTGGATGGCCGGACCATCCGCCATCGGGTCGGAAAACGGCACTCCCAGCTCGATGATGTCGGCGCCGTTTTGCGCCAGCGTCTGCATCATTTTAACCGTCAGGTCCGGCTGCGGATCGCCCGCGGTGATAAACGGAATCAGCGCTTTTTTCTTTTGCTGCTGCAAGCGCCTGAAGGTAGCGGCGATACGCGACATCAAAACTTGATTCCGGAAAGAGTAGCAACGGTGTTCATGTCCTTGTCGCCGCGCCCGGACAGGTTCAACAGCAGCAACTGGTCTGGATTGAGCGCGGGCGCGATTTGCGCGGCGTACGCCAACGCATGCGCGGACTCCAGCGCCGGAATGATGCCTTCCATGCGGCATAAATCATGGAACGCCTGCAGCGCTTCGTCGTCGCTCACGTTCACGTATTCGGCACGGCCGCTGTCTTTCAGCCACGCATGCTCGGGACCCACGCCAGGATAATCCAATCCCGCCGAGATCGAATGCGTTTCCATGATCTGGCCGTTGTCGTCCTGCATCAGATAAGTGCGGTTGCCGTGCAGCACGCCGGGTTTGCCCGCGCATAGCGTCGCCGCGTGCTTGCCGCTGGCGATGCCCAGCCCGCCTGCCTCCACCCCGATCAGGCGCACGTTTTTTTGCCCGATGTAAGGATAAAACAAACCCATGGCGTTGGAGCCGCCGCCCACGCAGGCGATCAGCGCATCCGGTTGGCGGCCGAACATCTCCTGCATTTGGCTTTGGGCTTCGCGCCCGATGACGGATTGGAAATCGCGCACCATCATCGGATACGGATGCGGGCCGGCCACGGTGCCGATAATGTAAAAAGTCTTTTCCACGTTGGTCACCCAGTCGCGCATCGCTTCATTGAGCGCGTCCTTCAGCGTTTTGGAACCGGACTCCACCGGCACCACGCTGGCGCCCAGCAGTTTCATGCGATACACGTTGGTGGACTGACGCTGCATGTCTTGCGCGCCCATGTACACCACGCACTCCATGCCGTAGCGCGCCGCCACGGTGGCGGCCGCCACGCCGTGCATGCCGGCGCCGGTTTCCGCGATCACGCGCGGTTTGGCCATGCGCCGCGCCAGCAGCGCCTGCCCCACGGTATTGTTGATTTTGTGCGCGCCGGTGTGATTCAGATCCTCGCGTTTCAACAGAATTTGCGCGCCGCCGAGTTCGCGCGACCAGCGTTTGGCGTGATAAATCGGGCTCGGGCGCCCGACGTAATGTTTCAGCTCGTAAGCAAATTCCGCCTGAAATTCCGCATCGTCGCGGTAACGCTCATATCCCGCGCGCAATTGATCGAGCGCTTCAATCAGCGTCTCGGCGACGAACACGCCGCCGTATTTGCCGAAATGGCCATGCGCGTCGGGAAGATCGTACATTTTCATTCAGCGCTCCTGGCTGCTTGCATGAAGGCGGCGATTTTCGCCGCGTCCTTGATGCCTTTGGCGGATTCCACTCCGCTCGACACATCCACCGCCCACGGTTGGACTTGCCTGACGGCGGCGGCCACATTGCCCGCATTCAAACCGCCGGACAGTATCACCGGCAGCGGCAGCCGCTGCGGGATCAGCCGCCAATCGAACGCGCCGCCGGTTCCGCCGTAAAGGCTTTCGTTATGCGCATCGAGCAAAAGACCCTTGGCCGCGCCATAGCGGGATGCGTATTGTAGCAAATCTACTCCCTCTTGGACGCGCACCGCCTTGATATAAGGCAGGCCGAAGCGGCGGCAGAATTCTGGCGTCTCGTCGCCATGAAACTGCAATAAATCAAGGTGCAAGGCATCCAGCACGGCCTGCACCTGTGTGTCATTGGGATTCACGAACACGCCGGCGCAGACCACGAACGGCGGCAGCACCGCGATGATTTCGCGCGCGCGCTCCAGTGCCACATAACGCGGGCTGGCCTCGTAAAACATGAGGCCGATGGCGTGCGCGCCGTGTTGCGCCGCCGCCCGGCCATCCTCGGCGCGTGTGATGCCGCAGATTTTTACCCGGATATTCATGCTGAGGCTTTACGGAAAAAGCAGCATGGTACGATTAAACTCCGGCAGATGCCACTTCGCTTCATAGCACACCGCCGATAAATACAAGCCGGACGCGCTGAAAGTCGGCGCCGCCCGGCTTCTATCCTTGCTTTGCAAAACCTCGCCCAGCCATTCGGCGCTGCAGCGTCCGCTGCCCACGTAAACCAGGCAGCCGACGATATTGCGCACCATGTGATGCAAAAACGCGTCGGCGCGGAAATCAAACACGATCCAATCCTGCCGGCGCATGATTTCGATGCGCCGCAATTCTTTTATTGGCGAGCGCGCCTGGCATTCCGCCGCGCGGAAAGCGCTGAAGTCATGCCGGCCGCGCAGAATTTGCGCCGCGGCCTGCATTTTTTCCACATCGAGTACCTGATGGAACCAGCCGGTCTTGCTTTCATGCAAAGCCGGGCGCACCGCGGTATTGATCAGCAGATAGCGGTAGCCGCGTTCAATCGCGCTGAAACGCGCGTGGAAATCCTCGGCAACGGGCGAACTCCACTGCACCGCCACGCTGTCCGGCAACAATGCATTCACACCGCGCACCCAGGCGCCCTCAGGACGCTCGGCGCGGGTGTCGAAATGCGCTACCTGCATCAGCGCATGCACCCCGGCGTCGGTGCGGCCGGCGGCGGTGAGAGCGATTTTCTCGCCGGCGATTTGCGCCAGCGCTGCTTGCATCGCGTCCTGCACTGCGCAACCATTGGGCTGGCTCTGCCAGCCACAAAAAGCGGCGCCATTATATTCCAGGCCCAGCGCGATTCTCACACTATTCTCTTCATGCCATACGCAGTGGGATCAGCAGCAGAAAGGCCCCTGTCAGCGCCAGTGCATCGCGCGCGCTGAATGGCAGCAAGCGCAGGCTCAGCGTTGTTATCGCATCAGGAGTGGGTAGAGCGTGTTTCCGGTTTTTGGCATCTGCCGACTGCTCGGCGTAATGCAAGGTCAGCGCCAAGCGCACGGCACAGCGCTCGGCATGGCTGCCGATGAGGGGATGCAACATCTGATACAAACCGCTTACCAGTTCATCGCGCGGGGTGCTCGCCAACAGCCAGGTCACCCCAGCGAGCAAGCACAACAAGCGCCACGCCTGCAGTACGCCCTCGCGCAAACCCTCGCTGCTGGGGCTCGCCCAAGCAATTTGCGGCAGCAGCGGCGCGCCGGGTGAGGCAAAACCATAAATCAGCAGTAAGGACAACAGCAGCCAGCGCGTGCGCTTGAGGATGCGCGGAAATCCGGGGACAGGGTGCAGCAGGAATATGAAACTTAAAGCGGCAAGCCCGGTTAGCTGCATCCCTTGCACGCCGGCAGCCAGCGACAGCCAAATGCCGATTCGGGTTGCCGGATGCAAGAGCATAGGCTGTGAAGGTATTGCGGGTGGAATTAAAGCCGCGCGAGCAGGCCCTTAGCCGCTTCCTGTTGTTTGGGATCGCCTTCCTGCACTACTTCCTGCAGAATTTCGCGCGCCCCTTCCTTGTCGCCCATTTCGGAATAAGCCTTGGCCAAATCAAACTTGGTTTGCACATCATTCCAGCGGGAATCCTTTGCAGATTCTGCGGACGGCACTGCGGCGGCAGTTTGATCGAGTGTCAAGTTGATGCGGGAAAAATCCACTTGCAAGGCATCGGGGGCGGAAGGCACAGCTGCGACAGATGCCGCTGCAGCCGGCTTGGAAGGCTCGAAATTAAAATTGATCATGTCCATTGCCGGTTCCGCTGGAGTAGAGAGTGATCCCGTGTCAATGTCCAGCGCCACGCCGGCCGACGGCGTCTCCGGAAGGGCTGGCGCCGGCAGATCAAAACTGATGTCCACGCTTTCGGCAGTGTGAAACTCACCGGTCTCAAACGCGATATCGGGTTTGGCCTGGGTCGGCTCACCCGTGGAAGGCAGACCGATGTTGAAATCCATTTGCGGCGGCCTGGGCGGCGGTGCACTTTCCTGCTTCCCTTCCGCCGCATCTTTGGCCGACGCATACATCGGATTAGCGGGATCTATTTTATAACCCAACTGCGCCGCTTTCTCCCAAATAGCGCCCTTGCCACGGGTCTTGGCATAAAGCGCGCTGGCAATGGATTCCACCGCCGACACGCTCTTGCGGTGGGAGTAGATTTCGAGCAGCTTGAGTTGTACTTCCTGGCGTGCAGGATCTTTTTTCAGCGCGTCTTTGAGAATTTCCTCGGCCTGCCCGTCGCGGCCGTAGGCGATATAAACCTCGGCTTCGGCCAGCGGATCCACGTCGTCGGTATTGATGGCGCCACCGACTTTGCCGGCGAAATCACTCATGACCGAGTTTTCACCGCTGGTATTGACGACACCACCTTCGGCATTGCCGAACACCGTATTGGATTTCAGCTCATCGGGGTTGATGACGCTGTCTTCAAACCGGGTTACGGATTTTTTTTTTCTCGCGGCTATGTAGCCGAGTCCGAGTAACGCGATTATGAGGCCAGCTCCTCCTCCCAGATAGAGAGGGTTGTCGAGGATATCATCCAGCAAGGATGTCTGCAGCGCAGGTGGCGGGCTCACCACCTTCGGCTTGTTGCCGGCAGGCGGTTTGACCTCTGTTTGCTGTTGCGGCGCGGGAGCGGCAGCCGTTTTTTCCGCAGGGTTGGCCGCTGGCTGTGGTGCGGCTTGCTTCGCAGCACTGGACTGCACTCTCGCCAGACTCTGGTTCTTGATCTCCAGGAGTTTCTGCATATCTTGAATGTTTTTTTCCAGCATCGCGATGCGCTCGCTGGCTTCCTTCACCGTCTTTTCGCGTGCAATGACTTCTTCTTCCAGCGTGCGCAGCCGATCCTGCAGGGCGCCCTTGCCGCCGCCGCCGGCTTCACCCTTGGACAGTTTCAGCACTTCCTTGCCCGGTTCCCTAGGCGCGGCTTTATCTTCAACTTGGGTGCTGATTTTGCCGCTGGCGCTTTGCTTCGCGGTATCCGCTGGCGTGGCTTGCCCCGCTGCTTCGGCTATTTTTTGCCGATAGGCGTTCCAATCGCGCGCCTGCACCCGCACTTCCTTCACCGCCGCTTTAGGATCTATGGTGGAAAGTTCGCTGCTCTCCGGCACGCGCAGAATCGGGCCGGTTTTCATACGGTTCATGTTGTTGCCGACAAAAGCTTCCTTATTGGAACGGAGCAAGCCCACCAGCATTTGCTCCAGCGTGTAATCGGCAGGTTTTACTCCCTCGGCAATCTTGCGCAGGGTGTCACCACGCTTTATCGGCCCGTAGGTTTTTTTCTCCTCGGCCGGCGGCGCTTCCAGGGTAGCGGCTTCTGGAGCAGGAGCTTCAGGAGTCGCGGCTTCCGGAGTGGCAGCGGTAGCGGCTTCAGTCGCGGCTGGTGCTTCGGCGCCGACTTTTTCGTCTGGCGGCACAGCCGCCACTTCCGGTTTGGGCGCTTCCGCCGGCGCGGGTAAAGCTTGCGCTTCGGGTACGGCCGCCGGCGCAGGGGCAGGCGCGGCCAGTGTGGGTCTAGGCTCGAAGCCGGGCGGGTCGAGCAGCACGGTGTATTCTTTCACCAGGCGGCCCGAGGCCCAGTTAAGTTCGATCAGGAAATCGAGGAACGGCTCATTGACCGGTTGCGCGGTCTTGAGCTTGAGATAAACCTGGCCATCAGGTTTTTTATCGAAACTGAATTTTATGGCGGAGAGTGTGGAGTTTAATTCGATATTTGACTTGCGAAAAGCTTCCAGACCAGCCAGTTTGGCGCTAAGCGTATCCAACTCTGATTTTTGCACGCCCAGGAGTTCGATTTCGGCGTTCAGTGCCTGGCCGAGACCGGAGTTGACGGTGAGCTTACCCAAACCGGCGGCATGCGCAGCCCATGGCAATATAAATAACGTCGCGGCAAGCAACCACGCTTTAAATCCAGGTATCCGCACGAATCAACCCTTTATTATTTAAGGGGGTATTTAAATTAACATCATGGAGTTAGGGATGCAAGCTCAACTTGCATGTTACCATTATGGCTTAATCCAAATATTTTTCAATCAAAATCTCCGCTATCTGGATGCTGTTAAGAGCCGCCCCTTTGCGCAGATTATCGGACACCACCCATAAATTAAGCCCCCGCGGATGGGAGATGTCCTCGCGTATGCGCCCCACGTACACCGGGTCGCGTCCCGCGGCCTCGGTCACGGCAGTAGGATAACCCCCCGGCTTACGCTCATCCACCACCACTATCCCGGGCGCTTTTTTGAGCAGTTCAGTCGCTTGCTGAGCAGTGATTTTGTCGCGGGTTTCGATATGCACCGCCTCCGAATGGCCGTAGAACACCGGCACCCGCACCGTGGTGGGATTCACTTTAATACTATCGTCTTCCAAGATTTTATTGGTTTCCCACACCATTTTCATTTCTTCCTTGGTGTAGCCGTTATCCAGGAACACATCTATGTGCGGCAGCACGTTGAAAGCAATCTGCTTGGGATAGACCGCGGCGACGGCGTCCTTGTGATTAAACAACGCGCGCGTCTGCTCGGCGAGTTCGTCTATCGCTTCCTTGCCGGTGCCGGAGACCGATTGATAGGTGGCAACGTTAATGCGAGTAATTCCTGCAGCATCGTGAATCGGTTTGAGCGCCACCACCATCTGGATGGTCGAGCAGTTGGGGTTGGCGATGATGCCGCGGTTTTTGTAGCCGGCGATGGCGTGCGGATTCACTTCCGGCACCACCAGCGGAATATCCGGGTCGTAACGGAACTGCGCGGTGTTGTCGATGACCACGCAGCCGGCGGCGCCGGCTTTGGGCGCATAGTCGGCCGAGACTGCAGCGCCGGCCGAAAACAGCCCGATTTGCACCTTGGAAAAATCAAACCCGGCGACATCCAGAACTTCAATGTCCTTGCCCTTGAATTTAATCGTGGTGCCGGCAGAACGTGAAGACGCCAGCGCATAAAGATTGCCCACCGGAAAATTACGTTCTTCCAGGATAGCGAACATCACGTCGCCTACCGCGCCGGTCGCGCCCAGCACGCACACGTCATACTTCTTGCTCATTGCTTTCTTTCCTTAATCTAAAATCTAAAAACTTTCACCGCAAAGGACGCCAAGAAACCTTAAAATCTTGAGCCACGGAGATCACGGAGGAAACCTCAATAAAGTTTGTTTTTTCGTGCTCTGTGTTCTCTGTGGTAAATGTTGTTTTCCCTTGCGTCCTTGGCGTACTTGGCGGTTAGTGCTTTAAAAAACCCTCACCGCGGGTTAATGCTTTTATAACACCGCCACTACGGCGTCGCCCATTTCCCGGGTACCTATCTTTTTCGTTCCGGTCTGGAAAATATCCGCGGTGCGATAACCCTGCTGCAGCACTTTTTTCACCGCAGCTTCGATGCGCCCCGCCGCCGCTTCGAGATTGAAAGTATAACGCAGCATCAGCGCCGCCGAGAGCATGGTGGCGAGCGGATTGGCGAGGTTCTTGCCGGCGATATCCGGCGCCGAACCGTGGATCGGTTCGTACAAGCCTTTGTTGTTGGCATCGAGCGAAGCCGAAGGCAGCATGCCAATCGAACCCGTGAGCATCGAAGCTTCGTCGGACAGAATATCGCCGAACATATTGCCGGTGACGATGACATCGAACTGTTTGGGATCGCGCACCAGTTGCATGGCGCAGTTATCCACCAGCATGTGCGAAAGCTCCACTCGCGGATACTCGCGGCTGACTTCGTTTACCACGTCGCGCCACAGTTGGGTGGTTTCCAGCACGTTCATCTTGTCCACCGAGCACAGCTTCTTGCCGCGCTTGAGCGCCGCCTGGAAACCGATGTGCGCGATGCGGCGGATTTCCGTTTCGCTGTAGATCATGGTGTTGATGCCGATGCGCTCGCCGTTGCGCTTTTCGATGCCGCGCGGCGCGCCGAAATAAATGTCGCCGGTCAATTCGCGGATGATGAGGATATCCAGCCCCGTCACCACTTCCGGCCGCAAACTGGAAGCGGAAACCAGTTCGGGATAAAGCAGCGCGGGGCGCAGATTGGCGAACACATTGAGCGCCTTGCGCAGACCCAGCAGCGCTTTTTCCGGACGCTTATCGCGCGGCAACTCATCGTACTGCGGCCCGCCCACCGCGCCAAACAAAACCGCGTCCGACTCTTGCGCCAGATTGAGCGTGGCTTGCGGCAGCGGATCTCCGCTGGCGTCATAAGCCGCGCCGCCCACAGCCGCGTATTCCATTTCGATGTTCAGCCCGTCGCGCTTAAGCCGCTCTAATACTTTTACCGCTTGCGCGATGATTTCAGGGCCGATGCCGTCGCCCGGCAAAACCGCTATTTTCATTTTATATTCCCGGCAAAACGATTAACTGAAAAGCCACGGCTGGCGCGCGCGATGCCGCGTCTCGAACGCCTTGATTTTGTCCGCATGCTGCAAAGTCAGGCCGATTTCATCCAGCCCGTTGAGGAGATTGTGTTTCTGACGCGTATCAATATCGAATTTGAACCTCTGTCCGGCGGGCGTGGCCACGCTTTGCGCCTCCAATTCCACTCTGAGTTTATAGCCCGGCTGCGCCGTCACCTCTTTAAACAACTGCTGCACCGCCGCCGCATCGAGCACGATCGGCAGCAGCCCGTTTTTCAGGCTGTTGCTGTAAAAAATCTCGGCATAGCTGGGCGCGATGACGGCGCGAAAACCGTAATCGAGCAAGGCCCAGGGCGCGTGTTCGCGCGACGAGCCGCAGCCGAAATTTTCGCGCGCGAGAAGAATCCGCGCGCCCTGATAGCGCGGCGCGTTGAGCACGAAATCCGGATTCAGCGGGCGGCGGCTATTGTCCCGCCCCGGCTCGCCGGTATCGAGATAGCGCCAGGCATCGAACAGATTCGGACCGAAGCCGCTGCGTTTGATGGATTTCAAAAATTGCTTGGGGATGATGGAATCCGTGTCCACGTTGGCGCGCTCCAGCGGCGCCACCAGCCCGTCAAGCCGGATGAATTTTTCCATTATTTATTTCTTTTCCTCGGCCTTTTTTTCAATCTTGTCGCCCAGCTTGCCTAAATCCTTGCCGAAACCTTCCACGGTATTGCAGCCGGCCAGCAGCGCACCCACGAAGCTTATCAATAAAACAATTCTCAGCATTGGCGTTCTCCTGTCAAAAATTCTTGCGTACATCGACAAAATGCCCGGCAATCGCGGCGGCGGCGGCCATTTGCGGACTCACCAGATGAGTCCTGCCGCCCGCGCCCTGGCGCCCTTCGAAGTTACGGTTCGAGGTCGAAGCGCAGCGCTCACCCGGCTGCAAATGGTCGTCGTTCATGCCCAGACACATCGAGCAGCCCGGTTCGCGCCACTCAAATCCGGCGGCGCGAAAAATCTCGTCCAGCCCTTCCGCTTCCGCCTGACGCTTCACCTGTCCCGAGCCCGGCACCACCAAAGCCAGCTTGATATTGGAAGCGACATGCCTGC
>JBOIFQ010000180.1:0-1773 GCA_050741655.1 Burkholderiales bacterium
GGATTGAAACGCGCTGAGGGTCGAAGATCAGCAAGCGCGGGCGAGGATTGAAATTTAAAGCGCGTTGCGGTTTCTGCAACGACGGGGCTTGATTTCTTACTGCGCAAAAAATTCTTTTACTTTATCCATCCACGATTTCGCGCGCGGGTTGTGGCGCTGGCCGTCCTTGACGTTGATGGCTTCCAGTTCCTGCAGCAGTTCGCGCTGGCGCAGGGTGAGGCTGACCGGCGTTTCCACCATGACGTGGCACAGCAGATCGCCGTGGGCGCTGCTGCGCACGCCCTTGATGCCTTTGCCGCGCAGCCGGAACACCTTGCCGGTTTGCGTCTCGGTGGGGATTTTTATTTTGGCGTAGCCGTCGAGCGTGGGGATTTCGATTTCTCCGCCCAGCGCCGCGATGGTGAAGCTGATCGGCATTTCGCAGTGCAAATCGTTGTGGTCGCGCGTGAATACCGTGTGCTCGCGGATGTGAATCACCACATACAAATCTCCCGGCGGGCCGCCGTTGACCCCGGCTTCGCCTTCGCCGGACAAGCGGATGCGATCGCCGTCGTCTATGCCAGCGGGAATTTTCACCGATAACGTCTTGTGCTGTTTCACGCGCCCGGCGCCGTGGCAGGTGGCGCAGGGTTCGGGGATCATTTTGCCAGTGCCGTGGCATTTCGGGCAGGTTTGCTGAATCGAAAAGAAACCCTGCTGCATGCGCACCTGGCCGTGGCCGCCGCAGGTGGTGCAGGTGACCGGCTTGGTTCCGGGCTTGGCGCCCGAGCCGTGGCAAGTGGCGCACTCTTCCATGGCCGGGATGCGGATGCGGGTTTCGGTGCTGCGCGCCGCTTCTTCCAGCGAGATTTCCAGGTTATAGCGCAAGTCAGCGCCGCGATAGACATTGGAACGTCCGCGCGCGCCGCCGAAAATATCGCCGAAAATATCGCCGAAGGCGTCGGCGAAACCGCCGAAGCCCGCGCCCGCCGCCCCCATGCCGGCTTGCGTATCCACGCCGGCGTGGCCGAACTGGTCGTAGGCCGCGCGCTTCTCGGCATCGGACAGAATTTCGTACGCCTGCTTGGCTTCCTTGAAGTGTTCTTCCGCTTTCGGATTATCCGGATTGCGGTCCGGATGATGCTTCATCGCCAGTTTGCGATACGCTTTCTTGATTTCGTCATCGGACGCATCGCGGTTGATGCCGAGGATTTCGTAGAAGTCTTTTTTCGCCATTTTAAGTGAACGAGTGAACGAGTGAATAAGTGAACGGGTGTCAGTCGTGCTTGCGTCGTAGCGAAGCGGTAAGGCCGCTTAATAAGCGAAACACCTGTTCAACCTTTTGATCAATCTCCTGCCGGTCTGCAAAATAACCCAGCCGGAACGCAATTTCCAGATGCGTATCCAGCTCTGAAAGTGATCCATTCGCGAAACTCAAAAAGTGCAACAGTTCTGCGGTGCCGGTCCGGGCCGCACCTTCCGCAATATTGGCCGGTACGGAAGTCGCGGCCCGGCGCAACTGCGAGATCAAGCCATAAAGTTCCGATTTTGGAAACGGTTCGGTGAGCCGGTAAACAAGCAAAGCGAGCTCAACCGATTCCTGCCAAACGAGCAGACCACGATGTTTTCGCTTTAGTATGGCCACTCGTTCACTCGCTTGCTGTTTACTTGTTCACTTATTCACTCGTTCACCTGTTCACGCCTTATTTTTTTCCATCCTTCACCTCTTCATACTCGGCATCCACCACATTGCCGTCGTCTTTTTTAGCCTCACCGTCGGGCGCTACGCCAGCC
>JBOIFQ010000181.1:0-17949 GCA_050741655.1 Burkholderiales bacterium
ATCCTGCACCGAAACCATGCCCTCGAAAAAACCGGGCAATTTCTCCACCGTAACCGGGTGCCTGAGTTTTAGCGCATAGTCGCCGATGTCTTCGGCTTCGATTTCAGCGTTTTGCAGCAAACGCAGATAATCGTGCTTGGTGGTGACGCGGCTGTTTACCCGCAGAGTCATCGGCGGGCGCTGATTCGCCGCCACGAGTATGCGTTCGAAATCGGCGGGATATTGCGTCTTGAGTTTGTCTATCCACCACTGCGGATGCGAGTAACGCCCGGCTTCAGCGGCATGCGCCAATGCCAGCAGTTCTTTGCGGCGGCGCAGAAAATTGCGCAACACCGCATTGACCAGCCCTTTGGCCGCGCGCTGGTTGAGCGCGGCGGCAGCGTTCACGGCATGATCCACTACGGCATAGGGTACGGCTTTGCCGTAATGAAGCTGGTAGAGCCCGACCAGAAGCAGCGCGCGTAACTCCGCATTTTGCAGCGGTTTTTGCAACAACAGGGTGAGCAGCGTCTGCAATTCGCCATAGAAGCGCAGCGTGCCGTAAGCCAGTTCCTGGGCAAGCGCACGCTGCGGCGCGCTTAAACCGGGATGGCGCTTAGATAGCGTGGAAAGCGCAGCGGTAAGATTGCGTCCCACCAGCACCTGGTTGACCGCGAGGCTGGCCAGACGCTGCGCTTCGGTCATTGCTAGGCGGTTTTAGTCATCGCCAGCAAGCGCGCGATGCGCTCTTGCGTGGAGGGATGGGTGCTAAACAATCCCTGCAAACCGCCACCGGAAAGCGGGTTGATGATCATCATTTGCGCGGTTTCCGGATGCAACTCGGCCACCGGCATGGGTTCGCCGCGCGCATAGCGTTCGATTTTTTCCAGCGCCGAAGCGAGCGCCTGCGGATCGCCCGAGATTTCCGCGCCACCGCGGTCCGCCTCGAATTCGCGCGCGCGCGATATCGCCAGCTGAATCAGCATCGCCGCCAGCGGCGCTATGATCAGCAACAGCAGCGCCACCACCGGATTCATACCGCGCTCCCGGCTGCCGCCGAAAAACAGACCGAATTGGGCAATCGAAGAAATCGCCCCGGCGATAGTGGCGGAAATGGTGGAAATCAAAATATCGCGGTGCTGCACATGGGCAAGCTCATGTCCCAACACGCCACGCAGTTCGCGTGGCGACAGCAATTGCAGTATGCCGGTGGTCGCCGCCAGCGCCGCGTGATCGGGATTGCGCCCGGTGGCAAAGGCATTGGGCTGCGGCTGGTCGATTAAATACACCCTGGGCATGGGCAGGTGCGCGCGTTGCGCCAGTTCGCGTACGATGTTGTAGAGCTGCGGCGCGCTGGATTCATTTACCTCTTGCGCGTTATACATGCGCAGCACCATTTTGTCGGAAAACCAATATGCCCAAAGATTCATTGCCCCGCCGAATAGCAGGGCAATCGCCATTCCCTGACCGCCGCCCAAGAGCGCGCCCACCATGCCGAAAAGCGCCATGATGGCGGCCATCAACAAAGAAGTTTTTAACCAGTTACCCAACATTGTCATTCCTTAATCTGAATTTTTCGCTGATTTACAGCGCCCAATTAGATGGCGTCGAGACAGAAAAAATTCAAGCGCCCAGGCGCGTGCCTGTGCGCACAGCAAACCCGGCCATGAAAGCCTGTGCCGTTAGCCTTCTGCCGCCCGCTTTCTGCAATTCCTCGATGCGCAAACCGCCGCCGCCGCACGCCACCATAATGCCCTCGACATCCGCTTTGACGATTTCGCCTGGTGCGCCTTGCATTGATTCCACGAACCGCGCTTTCCAGATTTTCAGCATTTCTCCGTTAAACCGGGTGCTGGCGCCAGGGACAGGATTGAAAGCACGTACCGCGCGCTCAATTTGGCTGGCGGGTTTATTCCAGTCGATCTCTGCTTCCCCCTTGTCAAGCTTCGCAGCGTATGTTGCCCCCTGCTCGGTTTGCGGTTGTGAGCGCAACGCGCCGCTTTCCAGCGCTTGCAGCACGCGCACGATGCATTCTCCGCCCAGCCGCGCCAATTTATCGTGCAAGGTTTGGGCGGTTTCGTCGGTTGCGATGTTCAAGCGTTCCTGCAGCAACACCGGCCCGGTATCCAGGCCTGAGTCCATCTGCATGATGCTGATGCCGGTTTCAGCATCCCCCGCCAGCAGCGCGCGCTGTATCGGCGCCGCGCCGCGCCAACGCGGCAGCAGCGATGCATGGATATTAAGGCAGCCCAGCCGCGGTAAGCTCAAAACAGTCTTGGGTAAAATCAAACCATATGCCGCCACCACCATCACGTCAGGCGCGCGACATTTTATTTCCGCCACCACCGCCGCATCCTTCAAGGTGGGCGGCTGCATGAGTTTAAGTCCGTGCTTCAACGCAAGCTGCTTTACCGCGCTGATGCCAGTATGCATCCCGCGACCGGCAGGTCGATCCGGTTGAGTAAGCACTAACCCTAGTTCAAAACCTGCGTGCTGCAAATGTTCCAGCGCCTGCGCCGCGAATTCAGGCGTGCCGGCGAAAGCGATTTTCATTACACGACCTTGCGCTGATTTTTTCGCAGTTTGTTGAGGATACGCGTTTGTTTCAGGCGCGAGAGATATTCGACGAAAACCCTGCCCTTGAGATGATCCATCTCGTGTTGGATGCACACCGAGAGCAACCCGTCCGCGTCCAGCGTAAACGTCTTGCCGTCACGGTCCAATGCACGCACCTTGATGCGCGCCGCACGCGGTATTTTTTCAAACACCCCCGGCACCGAAAGACAACCTTCCTCGCAATCGGAAATCCCTTCGCTTTCCAGGATTTTGGGGTTGATGAAAATCTTGAGTTGATCACGCGCCTGCGAGATGTCTATCACGATAATTTGCTTGTGTACGTCCACCTGGGTGGCGGCCAAACCCACTCCGGGTGCGGCATACATGGTCTGCGCCATGTTATCAATCAAAGTGCGCAGTTCGTCATTGACCTCGGTTACCGGTTTGGCCACAGTATGCAATCTGGGGTCGGGGTATTGAAGAATATTTAAAATCGCCATTTTGCTTGCTAATTTAATAAACTACATGCAGAATTTATACTAACCCTCGATTTCTAATGGGTATGCTACACTTGAAGTAGTGCGGGATTTCGGGTCGAAACTAAAGCCAAGCGGGGATTCCGATGCGTAAGCACTTTATTATATCGCTGATTTTGCTTTCGGGTTTATTCTCGGCGCGCGTAGTCGCTGAAGAAGAGCCTATTAAGTTGCAGGACAATCCGCCTGATAGTTATGTGGTAGTCAAGGGCGACACGCTGTGGGATATTTCCAAGCGCTTCCTCAAAGACCCCTGGCAGTGGCCGCAGATCTGGGGCATGAACCGCGAGCAAATTAAAAACCCTCACCTTATTTATCCGGGTGATGTGGTCGTGCTCGACCGCTCGGGTGCGAGCCCCGCGCTGCGTTTGGTACGAGGTGGTGATAGAGGCGGTGACAGGGCTGGCGACAGAGGTGGCTCTACGGCAGGGGGCAGGGAAACCGTCAAGCTTGGCCCGCGGGTTCGTGCCGAAGACTTGGCGCGCGCCGCGATTCCGACCATACCTTATTCCGCCATCGAGCCTTTCCTGAGCCAGCCACTGGTCATTGAGGCCGGCGGCCTGGATAACGCTCCGCGCATCATCGCCACTCAGGATCAACGCGTAGTGCTGGGCGCGGGTGATTTCGCCTATGTGCAGGACATGCCCAAAGACAAGGGCTTGGATTGGCAAATCTATCGCTTGGGCAAAACTTTTTTTGATCCGGAGTCCCAAGAAGTGTTGGGCTATGAAGCGATTTATCTGGGGCAGGCCAAAGTTGCCAAATTTGCCGAGGCCAGTCCGATTGAAATCATCACATCCAAACAGGAAATCAATTCCGGCGATCGCCTAGCGGCGGCTGTGCCCGGAGCGTTGGTCAATTACGTCCCGCGTGCGCCGAACAAAGGCGTCAAAGCGCGCATCATTTCCATTTATGGCGGTTTGAACGAAGGCGGGCCGAACAATATAGTTGCCATTAGCAAAGGCACACGCGAAGGCTTGGAAAAAGGCCATGTATTGGCGTTGTACCATTATTCGGGAATAATAAAAAATACCCGCGGCGAACCCTTGAAGCTGCCGGATGAGCGTTACGGGCTGCTCCTGGTATTTCGTACTTTTGAAAAAGTTTCCTACGCGCTGGTCATGCAGGCTTCACGTCCGGTGCAAGTGTTCGACGTCGCGCAGACTCCATAGTTTCTGCAGTGCCGCCTGACCTGGATCTTGAAAGTTGGCTGGCGTTAAGCCTGGTGCCAGGTCTCGGCGACGAGTCCCTGCGCAAACTTCTTATCGCTTTTGGCGAACCGCAAAAAATCCTAGCGGCGAGCCCGAGCGAACTCTCCCGTCATATTTCCGCCAAGGCCGCGCGCGCCATAAAGGACGGGGTTAGCCGCGACATCCTCCAGCTTGCGCTCAAATGGCTGAGGGAAGAAAATAATTATTTGGTCACGCTCGCCGACCCGGACTATCCGCAACTCCTGCTGCAGATTGCCGATCCGCCTCCGGTGCTTTATGTCAAAGGAAGACGTGAATTGCTTAATCAGCCGGCGCTCGCCGTCGTCGGCAGCCGCAATGCTACGCCGCAAGGCCTCGCCAATGCCGAAAGCTTCGCCCAGGCCCTGAGCGACGCGGGGCTTTGCATCATAAGCGGGCTGGCGCTAGGAATAGATGCCGCCGCGCATCGCGGAGGATTAAAGGGCCCTGCTGCCAGCATTGCCGTTGTCGGGACCGGTCTTGACATCGTTTACCCAGCGCGCAATCGCGCTTTGGCACATGCCCTCGCTGAAAAGGGTACGCTGGTTTCCGAATTTGCGCTTGGCACGCCCGCGGTTGGCAACAATTTCCCGCGCCGTAATCGCATCATCAGCGGACTCGCGCGTGGCTGCCTGGTGGTAGAAGCGGCGTTATCCAGCGGTTCGCTCATCACCGCAAGGCAGGCGCTGGAACAGGGGCGCGAAGTGTTTGCGGTCCCCGGCTCGATTCATTCACCCCTGTCCAAAGGCTGCCATGTGCTTATCAAACAGGGAGCCAAGCTTGCGGAAAGCGCGCAGGACATCCTTGAGGAAATCGGCTGGCGCCAGGCGGCGCCGCAAGATCCCGGCAAAATTGACAGCGAAACTTCGCCTTTTCTCGAGCACCTGGGTTTTGATCCTTGCGATATAGATACCTTGTGCGCGCGCTGCCAAATGCCTCCGGATGTTGTCACCGCGATGTTGCTCAAGCTCGAACTCGAAGGACGCGTGAGTATGCTTCCCGGCGGTTTGTATCAAAGACTTAACTGATCTTTGGCGTGCGCTGCGCGCGCTGCGCCTGCAGCAAATTCCTTGCTAAGGGCATGAATAGTTCTTATCATCTTGCGCTTTGGTTTCTCCCAGGCCACGCATGTCCACTCATCTGCTTATCGTCGAATCGCCCTCGAAAGCGAAAACGCTGAAAAAATATCTCGGGCGTGATTTCGAAATCCTGGCCTCGTTTGGCCATGTGCGCGATCTGGTGCCCAAGCAGGGCGCGGTGGATACCGAGCATGACTTCGCCATGAAATACGAAACTATCTCACGCAACAGCAAGCATGTGGACGCGATTGCCAAGGCAGTCGCCAAGGCCGACAACATATTTCTCGCGACCGACCCGGACCGCGAAGGCGAGGCGATTGCCTGGCACATCAGCGAAATCCTGCGCGCTAGAAAACTCCTCAAGAACAAAAAACCGCAGCGCGTGGTGTTTTATGAAATCACCGAGTCCGCGGTGCAAAACGCCGTCAAGGAACCGCGCGCCATTTCCATGCCGCTGGTCAACGCCCAGCAAGCGCGCCGCGCACTGGATTATCTGGTCGGCTTCAATCTGTCGCCCTTGCTGTGGCGCAAGATCCGTCCCGGTCTTTCAGCGGGGCGTGTGCAAAGCCCGGCGCTGCGCTTGATTGTTGAACGCGAGCAGGAAATCCTGGCGTTCAAGCCGCAGGAATACTGGACCATACATTTCGACAGCCACAAAGAGAAACAGAAATTTTCCGCACGGCTGTTTCAATATCGCGGCGAGAAGCTGGAGCAGTTCAGCATTCCGGACGAGGCGGCGCAGAAAAAAATCCTCGCGGACCTCAGCCGCGCCAGAGACGCAAAAGTCGTCAAAGCCGACAAAAAGCGCAAGCAGCGCCAACCGGCCCCGCCGTTCACCACTTCCACGCTGCAGCAGGAAGCGGTGCGCAAGCTTGGCTTTACCACCAACCGCACCATGCGCACCGCGCAGCAATTGTACGAGGGTATGGATATCGGCAGCGGCAGCACCGGTCTGATCACTTATATGCGTACCGATTCGTTTTCGCTCGCCAACGAAGCGGTGGCTGAAATCCGCGCTTATGTGAGCAAGCATTTCGACCGTGATTATTTGCCCAAAGCGGCGGTGCATTACAAAAGCAAATCCAGGAACACACAGGAAGCGCACGAAGCGATCCGCCCGACTTCGATTTTCCGCACTCCGGAAAGTTTGAAACAATATCTCAGTCCGGAGCAGGCCAAGCTATATGAAATGATCTGGAAGCGCACGCTAGCGTGTCAGATAAGCCCGGCGCAATTCGATGTTACCAGTCTCGATTTGAGTGTGGCCGCGGCGGACAACCTGTTCCGCGCCAGCGGGCAAATCTTGATTTTCCCCGGCTTCATCGCCGTCTATCAGGAAGATCTCGACGACCCCGAGACCGAGGGCGAAGGCAAGCTGCCGCAGCTCAACCCCGGCGACGTAGTGCCGGTTGAAAAACTTTACGGCGACCAGCATTTCACCCAGCCGCCGCCACGCTACACCGAGGCCAGCTTGGTGAAAACGTTGGAAGAACACGGCATCGGCCGCCCCTCAACCTATGCCAGTATCATATCTACGCTGATCGACCGGGAATACGCCGTGCTCGACAAAAAACGCTTCGTGCCGACCGATGTGGGCAGCGTGGTCAACCGTTTTCTCACCGAGCATTTTACCCGCTACGTGGATTACGATTTCACTGCCAAGCTGGAGCACCAACTCGATCAGATTTCCAACGGCAAACGCGAATGGGTACCGGTGCTAAACGATTTCTGGAAAGGCTTTCACAAACTGATCGAGGAAAAGAAAAACATCTCGCGCAAGGATGTGACGCAGGAAAAAATGGACGAAGCGTGCCCCAAGTGCGGCAAGCCGTTGACGGTGCGCCTGGGCAAGCGCGGCAAGTTCGTGGGCTGCTCCGGCTTTCCAGATTGCGACTACACTCGCAACCTCAACGGCGAGCAGCAAACCGAAGAAAGCGTAACCGTGGAAGGGCGGGTCTGTCCCAACTGCGGGAGCACGCTTATCATCAAGAACGGGCCGTATGGAAAATTCATCGGTTGCTCGTCGTACCCGAAATGCAAATTCATCGAGCCGCTGAATAAACCGCGCGATACTGGTGTAAATTGTCCGCAGTGCAAGGCCGGTAGTTTGATCGAGCGGCGCAGCCGCTACGGCAAGCTGTTTTACTCTTGCAACACTTACCCGAAATGTACTTACGCGGTGTGGAACCCGCCGGTGGCGCAGCCTTGCCCCAAATGCAAATGGCCGCTGCTGACTTTGAAAACCACCAAGCGTCACGGCACGGAATTAGTATGCCCGGTAAAAGAATGCGGCTACAGCGCGCCGGCGCCGGCCGGGTAATCTTTTCTAAACGTCCAGGTTGCGCACGCTGAGTGCGTTGATTTCAATAAAGGCGCGGCGCGGTTCCACGATATCCCCCATCAGAGTGGTGAAAATTTCGTCGGCACTGATGGCGTCTTCAATTTGCACGCGCAACAGCCGGCGGTGCGCCGGGTCCATGGTGGTGTCCCACAACTGCTCCGGATTCATTTCACCCAGGCCTTTGTAGCGCTGTATGGACAAGCCTTTCTTTACTTCTTCCAGCAACCAATCGAGCGCCTGCTTGAATTCGCTGATGGGCCGTTGCTGCTCGCCGCGCTTCACATAAGCACCGGCGCTGAGAAACCCTAGCAGCATCTGCGCGGTGCGCTTGATTTGCATATAGTCGCCGCTTTGCAGAAAATCCTGATCCAGTACGGTCGTGCGCAGATTTCCGTGTTGCGTTTTCTTTATAAGTAGTTGATTTTTCTCATTTTTCTCATCGTACTGTGCTTCTATCTTCAGCTCTTCCTTAAGCAGCAGCTTGGATAAAGCCAGCGCACTTTTCTTGGTCGCCTGCTGGTCTGACAAATCTATATCCGGTTGCTTAAGCAGTGCGTACAACACTCCGGGATCGATGAGGCGTCCCAAGCGTTCCACCACGGCTTCGGCCAGCAGATATTCCTTGGCAATTTTTTCAAGCGCGTCTTTTGTCAGCGGTTTGGCGCCTTCGCCTGTCACCACTTGCGCGTCGCTCAGTGCTTGTCTCAGCAAATATTGCTTGAGTTCCTGATCGTCCTTGAGATAGCGCTCGTCCTTGCCGTGCTTGACTTTGTATAGCGGCGGCTGGGCGATATAGATGTGGCCGCGCTCAACCAGCTCCGGCAACTGGCGGTAGAAAAAGGTGAGCAGCAGGGTGCGGATATGCGAACCGTCCACATCGGCGTCAGTCATGATGATGATGCGGTGGTAGCGCAGCTTGTCCATGTCCTTGTCGTCGCCAATGCCGCTGCCCAGCGCAGTGATAAGGGTAGCCACTTCCTGCGAGGAAAGCATTTTGTCGAGCCGCGCTTTCTCGACGTTGAGGATCTTGCCTTTGAGCGGCAGGATAGCCTGGAATTTGCGGTCACGGCCTTGCTTAGCTGAACCGCCCGCGGATTCACCCTCGACCAGATAAAGTTCCGATTGTGCCGGATCTTTTTCCTGGCAATCGGCGAGCTTGCCCGGCAGGCCCATCGAATCCAGTGCACCCTTGCGCCGCGTCATCTCGCGCGCCTTGCGCGCCGCTTCGCGCGCGCGCGCCGCCTCGACGATTTTGCTGGTGATGACTTTCGCATCATTGGGTTTTTCCAGCAGGAATTCCATGAGTTTCTGGCCGACGATTTCCTGCACGATGGGTTGCACTTCGGAGCTCACCAGCTTGTCTTTTGTTTGCGAGGAGAATTTGGGTTCGGGTACCTTCACCGACAATACGCAGCACAGGCCTTCGCGCATGTCGTCGCCGCTGGTTTCAACCTTGGCTTTCTTGGCAATTTCGTATTGCTCGATATATTGGTTGAGCGTGCGTGTCATCGCCATGCGTAAACCGGTCAGATGCGTGCCGCCGTCGCGCTGCGGTATGTTGTTGGTAAAGCATTGCACCGATTCCTGATAGGAGTCATTCCACTGCATCGCTACTTCCACGGTAATACCTTCCTTGGTTGCCGTGGCGTGGAAAATCGTATTGTGCAGAACGTTTTTGCTGCGATTCATAAACTCGACAAAACCCTTGATGCCGCCGGTGAATGCGAAACTTTCTTCCTTGCCGGTGCGCTGGTCCACCAGCAGGATTTTCACGCCGTTATTCAGGAATGACAGCTCACGCAACCGGCGTGCCAGGATGTCGTAGTGATATTCGATATGGCTGAAGGTTTCGGCACTCGCCTGGAAATGCACTTCGGTGCCGCGGCGATCGGTTTTACCGGCGACCTTAAGAGGCGCCACCGCCACACCATGGTGGAACTCCATGCTGTGTGTCTTGCCGTCACGCCGGATGGTCAGCCGCAACCATTCGGACAGCGCATTGACCACCGACACCCCGACGCCATGTAGGCCCCCGGAGATCTTATACGAGTTGTTGTCGAATTTACCCCCGGCGTGGAGTTCGGTCATGACGATTTCCGCCGCCGAGCGCCCCTGCTCATCGTCTTTGTGAATTTCGGTCGGGATTCCGCGGCCGTTGTCCACCACGCTCACCGAATTATCGGTATGTATGGTTACCGTGATTTCGTTGCAGTAGCCGGCCAAGGCTTCGTCTATGGCATTGTCTACCACCTCGAACACCATGTGGTGCAGTCCTGTGCCGTCCGAGGTGTCCCCTATGTACATGCCGGGGCGTTTGCGCACAGCTTCCAGCCCTTTCAGCATTTTGATGCTGTTTGAATCATATTCGCTATTGTCTGGCTTTTGCTTGTCGGTCATTTATTTTCTCGGTGGTTTCACGTGAAACTAAGCTTAGATGCGCATGGGCATGACGACATACTTGAAATCTTCATTTCCCGGGATGGTGATCAATGCACTGCTGCTGGCATCACCAAATGCGCAACAGACCTCTGCGCAGTCCAGATTATTCAGAACATCGAGTAAGTAACTGATATTAAATCCAATATCTAGTGCTTCCCCGGTGTAGTCGACTTCCAGCTCTTCCTGCGCTTCTTCCTGTTCGTTATTAGTGCAGATAATGCGTAGGCTCTTATCTGTCAACACCCAGCGCACACCACGAAACTTTTCATTTGCCAAAATGGCTATCCGCTGCAGCGCCTGTTGCAGTCTCGCGCGCGATATCTGAAGTTTCTTGGGACTATTTACTGGGATCACGCGCGCGTAATCGGGAAATTTTCCGTCTACCACTTTTGTTACTATCTCTATGTTTGAAAAAGAAAATTTGGCTTGATTGAGTGCCAATTCTATATCGACCTCCTCATCATTGTCGGCTAGTAAACGCCCTACCTCCATGACCGCTTTCCTGGGTAATATGACTTCTTGTTGTGTTTTTTTCTGCTTTTGCTTCTGGCTCGCAAACCCCAGCCTGTGACCGTCGGTAGCCACCACCTTTAACCGGTCCTCTTCTATCACCATCAGCATGCCATTCAGGTAGTAACGTATGTCTTGCTGTGCCATCGCATACTGTACCAAGCTGAACAGGTGTTTCAGCTCTTTTTGCGTCATTTTTTCTCGGTATTGCGCTATCCCCTGCGTTTGCTTGGGGAAGTCTTCCGCTGGTAAGGTTTGTAGGCTAAACCGGCTTCTTCCGGCCTTTACCAGCAACCGGGTTTCTTTTTGCTCCAGCATTACTTTTGTTTTCTCTGGCAGAGAACGCAGTATTTCTTGTAGCTTGCGTGCGGAAACGGTTACCGCCACATCTTGGCCCTCTTCTTTGCATTGCGTGTCGGTAGCTATCTGGATTTCTAGATCGGTTGTCGCGAAACGAAGTTTTTTGTTTTTACGTTCGATAAGGACATTCGAGAGAATGGGCAGCGTGTGCCTGCGTTCCACGATGCCAGATACTGCCGTTAATGGTTTGAGCAAGGCGTCGCGGTCGGTTTCTACTAATATCATTTTTAATACCTTCTAGATAATAAATACTAGATAAACTTTTACAGAATAGTGTGTTTCTTCTTTTTTATTAAACAAAATAACAGGCAAGGGAACATTGCATCATGTGTGCAACAACGGTATGACCTGTGCGCGGAATGTGGAAAACCAGACAAGGCGGGCAAGAACAAAAACAACCCACAAGAAAACCCGAAAAACTCATGATAGTCTGGTTAGCCCCGTAGCACTTGTACCAACGCACAGTAATCGCGTGACAAATCCATATCCTTGACTTTAAGCTCAGCAACTTTACGGCACGCATGCAATACAGTTGTATGATCGCGCCCGCCGAAAGCATTCCCAATATCCGGAAGGCTAAGCTCGGTCAGTTCTTTGGAAAGCGCCATAGCGAGCTGCCGTGGCCGCGCCAAGGCGCGTGTGCGTTTCTTCGAATACATATCCGTTACTTTTATTTTGTAATAGTCCGCTACGGTTTTTTGAATATTCTCAACCGAAACTTGCCGTAACTGCACCGCTAGCAAATCACGTAAGGCATCTTTAGCCAAGGCCGGCGTGACCGGCAGCGAGGAAAATCGCGAATAAGCCAGCACACGCTTGAGTGCGCCCTCCAACTCGCGCACATTGGATTGGATGTGCTTGGCAATGAAAAAAGCCACATCTTCGGCAAGGCTAACACCGTCAGCCGCCGCTTTTTTCAGCAGAATCGCTACGCGCATTTCCAGTTCGGGCGGGTCTATGGAGACGGTCAATCCCCAACCGAAGCGCGAGATCAGCCGGCCCTCCATCCCCGAGATTTCCTTGGGGTAGGTGTCGCAGCTAATTACCACCTGCCGGTGCGCCTCGATCAGTGCGTTGAAAGCGTAAAAAAATTCTTCCTGGGTGCGGTTCTTGTTGCTGAAAAACTGGATATCGTCAATCAACAAAAGATCTAGCGAGTGATAGTAGCGCTTGAAATCGTCGAACGCCTTATGTTGATACGCACGCACCACATCGGAAACATATTGTTCGGCATGAATATAACGGATTTTAGCCTGTGGATTCTGCTCCTGCACCAGATTGCCCATGGCTTGCAACATGTGCGTCTTGCCCAAGCCTACGCCGCCATAAATAAACAGCGGGTTATAGGCAGTGCCCGGATGTTCCGCCACCTGAATCGCGGCCGCACGCGCCAGTTCGTTGGCTTTGCCGGTGACGAAATTATCAAACGAAAAAGCAGGGTTAAGCCGGGCCGTGCTTTTGCCCGCCGGCCTAGCCGCTGCGGGCATAACTGCGGGAAGTGTCTTTTCGGTTTTATCGGAATATGCGGTTCTGACCGCGCTCTTCTCCGGCAGTGCCAGCATCAGGCTTACCGGTTTGGAAAAATGCTGCTCGGCCATTTTCTGAATGCGGGCGAAGAAACGCTCGCGGATCCAATCCAGCACGAAGCGGTTGGGTGCGATCAGCAGCAAGGCATCATTTTCGGGGACGAACTTGAGCGGCTTGATCCAGGTGTTAAACTGTTGCGCGGTCAGCTCTTTTTCGAAATGACTCAGGCACGAAAGCCAAAAGCGATCCATTTATGATTCTGACCGGCGAGAAGGGTTGGGAAAACGAATAAACCAGTTATCAGACATTATAACGAAACTCTCCTGCCACAAGAAAAAATTCATTCGGGGTTGACAGAAGGGGCAGGGAAAGGTTGAATAGTCGGCTTTCCTGGATTGAGGGACAAAAATGAAACGAACCTATCAGCCGTCAAACACGCGGCGCAAGCGCACCCACGGTTTTCTGGTGCGCATGAAAACCAAGGGCGGGGCGGCGGTCATCCGCGCACGCCGCGCCAAGGGCAGGGTACGCCTCGGCGTCTGAAGCAAACTGGGGTTTCATTTACTCGCTGCCTAAAACCGCGCGCCTTACCACGCCCCGGCAATTCGCCACCGTATTCCAGCACAAAGCCGTGGTGAGCGGCGAGATGTTCCAAGTGTGGTACCGGCCGAACCGCCACAACAGTTCCCGCTTGGGAATCGTGACCAGCAAGCGCGCGGCGCGGTGCGCGGTGGACCGGAATCTGGTGAAACGCCTGATACGCGAAGTATTTCGTCAACAACGCGCGCGTTTGGGTAACTTGGATATCGTGGTGAGATTGCGCAAGCAACCCACCAAGGCACACGCGATGCGCGAGGAACTCCTGGCTTTATTTCCCCGGATCATATGAGCATGTCCCGCATCGCCTTAGCCGCCATTGCTCTGTACCAATATCTATTGAGCCCCTGGCTGGGCCGCCACTGCCGTTTCGCGCCCTCGTGCTCCGCGTACGTGCGCGAAGCCATCGTTAAATATGGCACGCTTAAAGGAATGGTATGGGGAATAAAACGCATACTGCGCTGTCATCCCTGGCACCCCGGCGGGCACGACCCGGTGCCATAAGGTTTATTTAAAATGAACATGGACACACAAAGACTGTTTTTGCTTATCGTGTTTTGCATGTCGGCGTATTTGCTGGTTGACGCCTGGCAGCGCGAACATAATCCGGCGCCGGCTGCAACCACGCATCAGGCCGCCCCGCAAGCGGCGCCCACTCCCGGAGACAAACTCATCGAAAAAAGCGTCACCGCGCCTCAAGCCAGCACCTTGCAGGCGGGCGAAAAAATCACCGTGAAAACTGATTTTCTGCTGGTGGAAATTGATACGCTGGGCGGTGATTTGCGGCGGCTGGAATTGCTCAAACATCGTGACACGCAGGATAAAAACAAAGACTTTGTACTGTTTCAGAGCGCGCCAGAACAGGTTTATGTGGGGCAAAGCGGGCTGATAGGACAAGACCTGCCGAATCATAAAACCCGTTTTTCCACGGACAGCTTGAGCTACGAGATCAAACCTGGCGCGGATAGCGTGACAGTGAAACTGAGCGCACCGGACGTGGCAGGACTGAAAACCGTCAAAAACTACACTTTTCATAAAAGCAGCTACGTGGTGGACGTGAGTTATGAAATCAGCAACGGAGGCGCGCAGCCGATTCAGCCTTACGCTTATTTCCAGTTCCTGCGCGACGGCAATCCGCCGGCGGGCGAAACCAAGCTGGTGCCGACTTACACCGGCGGCGCGATTTATACCGAGCAGGAAAAATTCGAAAAAATCGAATTTGGCGACTTGGACAAAAGCAAGGCGAAATATCCCAAGAACGCGGACAACGGCTGGATCGCCATGCTGCAGCATTATTTTCTCGCGGCCTGGCTGCCCCAGGACAAGACTCCGCGCGAGTATTACGCCAAAAAACTCGATGACAAACTTTATTCACTGGGGTTGATTCTGCCGCTGGGCGCCATAGCGCCCGGGCAAAGCCAGCACCTCACGGTGCTGCTATACGCCGGGCCGCAGGAGCAGGACGCTTTAAGCAAACTGGCGCCGGGTCTGGGGCTCACAGTGGATTACGGCTGGTTGACGCTGATCGCGGTGCCCTTGTTCTCGGTGTTGTCCTGGTTGCACAAATGGGCGCAGAACTGGGGGCTGGCGATTATCCTGCTTACCGTGCTGATCAAGCTCATATTCTTCCCGCTTTCGGCGGCGAGTTACCGCTCGATGGCCAAAATGCGCGTGCTCGGCCCCAAGCTGCAAAAAATCAAGGAACTCCATGGCGACGACCGTCAACGCCTGCATCAGGAAATGATGGAGCTTTACAAGACCGAAAAAATCAACCCGCTCGGCGGCTGCCTGCCAATACTGGTGCAGATCCCGGTGTTCATCGCGTTATATTGGGTGCTGCTCGCCAGCGTGGAACTGCGCCACGCGCCGTTCGCGTTGTGGATTCAGGATCTCTCCACGCCCGATCCTTATTATGCGTTGCCCATCGTCATGGGTATCACCATGGTGATCCAGACCTACATGAGCCCCGCGCCGCCGGATCCGATTCAGGCCAAGGTGATGAAAATCATGCCGGTGGCGATGAGCGTGTTCTTTTTCTTCTTCCCCGCCGGATTGGTTTTGTACTGGCTGGTGAATAATATTCTTTCCATAGCCCAACAGTGGTGGATCAATCGCAGCGTCGAGCAGGCCAAGCCCGCTCATGGTAAACGCTGACGTCATCGCGGCAATCGCCACCGCGCCGGGGCGGGCCGGCATCGGCGTGATGCGCATCTCCGGCCCCGATCTGAAACCGCTCGCGCAAGGCGTGCTGGGAAAAATACCGGAACCCCGGCACGCCACGCTGGGCCGATTCCTGGATGAAAATTCGCAACCTATAGATCAAGGCATCGCGTTGTATTTTCCGGCGCCGCATTCCTACACCGGTGAAGACGTGCTGGAGCTGCAAGGCCACGGCGGCCCTGCGGTATTGCAATTGTTGCTGCGCCGCTGTCTCGCCCTGGGCGCGCGGCTCGCACATCCGGGTGAATTCACGCAGCGCGCTTTTCTTAACGACAAGCTGGATTTGGCGCAAGCAGAAAGTGTCGCCGATTTAATTGACGCCACCACTGCACAAGCGGCGCGAAGCGCACTGCGCTCCCTGCAAGGCGCGTTTTCCGCTGAAGTGAACGCGCTTACCCAAGCGCTTATTGAATTGCGCACCCTGATCGAAGCCACGCTCGATTTCCCGGATGAAGATATTGATCTTATCGAACATTTTGGCGTGGTAAAAAAGTTGCAAGCGCTGCAGGCGCAACTCAAAAAAGTGCAGCAAGCCGCGCGGCTAGGCAGCATTTTGCGCGCAGGCATCACGGTAGTGCTCGCCGGCCGACCCAATGCTGGCAAATCGAGTTTGCTTAATGTTCTGGCGGGCGATGAAATCGCCATCGTCACCGCCATGCCCGGCACCACGCGCGACGCGATACGCCAGAGTATCGAAATCGAAGGCGTGCCGCTGCATGTAATAGATACCGCCGGTCTGCGCGACACCCAGGACGAAGTGGAAAAAATCGGCATCGCCCGCGCCTGGTCGGCAATCGAAAAAGCCGATGCGGTGTTGTTAATAATTGACAGCACACAGGGCGAATCCGAGCACGACCGGAAAATTCTCGAACGTTTGCCACGCAAACTCGCGCGCATTTGCGTTTACAACAAAATAGATCTGCTGCCGGTACAACCGAAAGTTGAAAGCGCCGCGGGTGAAACCCATGTTTATCTTTCGGCGAAAACCGGCGCCGGCGTGGATTTGCTGCGCGTGCAATTGCTGCAAGCCGTGGGCTGGCAGCCGGGAGAAGAAGGTGTGTTCATGGCGCGCGAGCGGCATATAAGCGCGCTGGAGCTGGCCGGCCGGCATCTTTCCGCCGCATTCGAAAACCGCGCGCAAGTGGAATTTTTAGCCGAGGAACTCAAGCTCGCCCAAAACGCGCTTTCCGCCATCACCGGAGAATTTTCCGTCGACGATTTGCTGGGTGAAATTTTCTCGCGCTTTTGCATCGGCAAATAAACCCGCTGCCTCTGGCAAGTGGCAGGCGGGTAATTTATAATAACGATGACTTATAATAACAATAAGATAAATTAATAATTTACCCTGGCCAAAAGAGCCGGGGGCGACGCTGGTATTTGAGAATGAGGTAAAACATGAATCATCCCGCTGCCGTGCCCGTGCACGCCTCGTCGCCCATCAAGCACCAACGGCTCAACGAGTGGGTGGCCAAAATGGTGGCGCTGTGCAAGCCCGAGCGCATTCACTGGTGCGACGGTTCGCAGGAAGAATACGACCGGCTGTGCAATGAAATGGTCGCTTCCGGCACGTTCATCAAGCTCAATCCTCAACTGCGCCCGAACAGTTATCTCGCGCGTTCCGACCCTTCCGATGTGGCGCGCGTGGAAGACCGCACTTTCATCTGCAGCCAGAATAAAGACGATGCCGGACCCACCAACAACTGGATGGCGCCGTCCGCCATGCGCGGCGTGCTGAATCAGCTTTTCGACGGCTGCATGCGCGGCCGCACCCTGTATGTGGTGCCGTTTTCCATGGGCCCGCTGGGCTCCGATATCGCGCACATCGGGGTGGAAATCACCGATTCGCCTTATGTCGTGGTCAACATGCGCAGCATGACGCGCATGGGGCGCAAAGTGCTGGAAGTGCTCGGCGCCGACGGCGAATTCGTGCCTTGCATGCATTCGGTGGGCGCGCCGCTATCTCCCGGACAGAAAGACGTGAGCTGGCCGTGCAATATGACGCATAAATACATTGTGCATTATCCCGAGACGCGCGAAATCTGGTCTTTCGGCAGCGGTTACGGCGGCAATGCGCTGCTCGGCAAAAAATGTTTTGCGCTGCGCATCGCTTCCCACATGGGGCGCGAGCAGGGCTGGCTCGCCGAGCATATGCTGATCCTCGGTGTGCAACCGCCGCAAGGCGAAAAGCTCTATGTGGCGGCGGCTTTTCCCAGCGCCTGCGGCAAAACCAATTTCGCCATGTTGATTCCGCCGGCGCAATTCAAGGACTGGAAAGTCAGCACCGTGGGCGACGACATCGCCTGGATCAAACCGGGCAAGGATGGCCGTTTTCATGCCATCAATCCCGAGGCGGGCTATTTCGGTGTCGCGCCGGGTACCTCGGAGCAATCCAATCCCAACGCCATGGCAATGCTCAGGCAAAACTGCATATTCACCAATGTGGCGCTCACCCCCGACGGTGATGTGTGGTGGGAAGGCATGAGCAAGACCGCGCCCGCCAGACTCACCGATTGGCAAGGCAATTCATGGACTGCGGATTGCGGCCGTCCTGCCGCGCATCCCAACGCGCGCTTCAC
>JBOIFQ010000182.1:0-4672 GCA_050741655.1 Burkholderiales bacterium
ATGTGATCGTGGTAGGCGGCGGCCACGCCGGCACCGAGGCCGCGCTCGCGTCTGCACGCATGGGGCAGAAAACTCTGCTGCTCACTCACAACATCGAAACCCTGGGGCAGATGTCGTGCAATCCTTCCATCGGCGGCATCGGCAAGGGGCATCTGGTGAAGGAAGTGGATGCTTTGGGCGGCGCCATGGCGCTCGCCACCGACGAGGCGGGGATCCAGTTTCGCACGCTCAACTCCAGCAAAGGCGCGGCGGTGCGCGCGACACGCGCCCAGGCCGACCGCGTGCTTTACAAGCAGGCGATACGCCAGCGCCTGGAAAATCAACCCAATCTGTGGTTGTTCCAGCAAGCGGTGGATGATCTGACGCTGCAAGGTGATGGCGTCACGGGCGTGGTCACACAAATGGGTTTGCGCTTTTCCGCGCGCGCCGTGGTGCTGACGGCCGGCACTTTTTTGTCCGGCCTCATCCATATCGGAATGCAAAATTACCAGGCCGGCCGCGCGGGCGATCCGCCCGCTCTGAGCCTCGCGGCGCGCCTGCGCGAACTGAAATTACCGGTGGGCCGGCTCAAAACCGGCACGCCGCCGCGCCTGGACGGGCGCAGCATAGATTATTCGGTGATGGAAATTCAACCGGGCGATAATCCCGCGCCGGTGTTTTCCTTCGTCGGCACGCTGGCGATGCATCCGCGCCAAATGCCGTGCTGGATTACGCACACCAATGCGCGTACGCATGAAATCATCCGCGGCGGTCTGGATCGTTCGCCCATGTTCACCGGCGTCATCGAAGGTGTGGGCCCGCGCTATTGCCCTTCGATTGAGGACAAGATTCACCGTTTCGCGAGCAAAACATCGCACCAGATTTTTCTCGAGCCGGAAGGTTTGAATACCCACGAAGTTTATCCGAACGGAATTTCGACCAGCCTGCCGTTCGATGTGCAGCTCGCGCTGGTGCGTTCGATCAAGGGCCTGGAAAATGCGCACATCCTGCGCCCCGGTTACGCCATCGAATACGATTACTTCGATCCGCGCGGGCTCAAAAGCTCGCTCGAAACCAAGGCAATTAAAAATCTTTTTTTCGCCGGACAAATCAACGGCACCACCGGTTACGAAGAAGCGGCGGCGCAAGGGCTGCTGGCCGGCATCAACGCCGCGCTGCTGGTGCAAGGCAAGGAACCCTGGTGCCCGCGCCGCGATGAGGCGTATCTGGGCGTGCTGGTGGATGACTTGATTACGCGCGGCGTGTCCGAACCCTACCGCATGTTCACCAGCCGCGCCGAATACCGCCTGCAATTGCGCGAGGACAATGCCGACCTGCGGCTCACCGAAACCGGCAGCAAACTCGGCGCGGTGGACGCGGCGCGCTGGGAACAATTCGCGAACAAACGTGAGACGATAGCGCGCGAGCAGCAGCGTTTGAAAAGCACCTGGATCAATCCGAAACTTTTGCCGCCGATGGAAACCGAGCGCGTGCTGGGCACGCAGCTCGAACGCGAGTACACGCTGGAGGAACTGCTGCGCCGGCCCAACGTGAGCTACGGCGCGCTCATGAGCTTGCCCGGCGCGGGCACTCCGGTGGCGGACGCGAAAGTCGCCGAACAAGTGGAAATCGCCACCAAGTATCGCGGCTATATCGAGCGCCAGCATGAGGAGATCGCGCGCCGCGAAAATTACGAGAACACACGCTTGCCTCAGGACTTGGATTACCGCAACGTGCGCGGGCTTTCAGTGGAGGCGCAGCAAAAACTCAATCAGCATAAACCGGAAACCCTGGGCCAGGCGGCGCGCATTTCAGGAATCACGCCGGCGGCGATTTCCTTGCTGCTGGTGCACTTGAAGCGCGGCTTCACCCCGCATAAAAAAACCGCATGAATCTGGCGCATGAGCTGGAACAAGGCGTCATCGCCTTGGGACTTGAGCTCTCGCCGCAAGCGCGGCAAAAACTGCTGGATTATCTCGCTTTGCTCGAGAAGTGGAATAAAGTGTACAACCTCACCGCGATACGCGAGCCGCAAAAAATGGTGAGCCATCACTTACTCGATAGTCTTGCCGTCGCGCCGCATCTCGAGGCAAAAAGCCTGCTGGATGTGGGCAGCGGTGCGGGCCTGCCGGGGATTCCCCTGGCGATTGCACGCAAAGAATGGCAAATCACATTGCTTGAGAGCAATCACAAGAAAAGCGCTTTTTTACAGCAGACGGTGATGGAGCTTAAGCTCGCCAATGTCAGCGTGCAAAACCAGCGGGTGGAGAATTTCAAGCCGCAAAAAAAATTCGATTGCGTCATTTCGCGCGCGTTTTCCGATCTTGCCGAATTTGCTGAACTGGCCGGGCATTTGTGCCAGGGCTACCTGGCCGCGATGAAAGGCGTTTATCCGCACGAAGAGTTGGCGCAACTGCCCCAGGAGTTTCGCGCTGAAGTGATTGCGCTGCGGGTGCCGGGAGTGGAAGCGCAGCGGCATTTGGTTATAGTCAGAAAAAGCGCTTAATGCTTTAAAAATCTTTCACACAAAGGTCGCAAGGGACGCAAAGGAAAACCTGAATCAAAATATAAATAAACGCCTTACCTGGCGTACTTGGCGGTTCAGAAATCGAAATGACAAAAATTCTCGCGGTCACCAATCAGAAAGGCGGAGTGGGCAAAACCACCACCAGTGTGAATCTTGCCGCCAGTCTCGCCGCCGAAAAACGCAGGGTGCTGCTGATAGACCTGGACCCGCAAGGCAACGCCACCATGGGCAGCGGAATTGATAAGCGCAATTTGCGGCAAACTGTGTATGAAGTGCTGCTCGGAACCGCGAACATCAACGAAGTAAAAGTAATGTCGCCCAGCGGTGGTTTTGATTTGATTCCCGCCAATCGCGAACTGGCCGGCGCGGAAGTCGAGCTGGTGGAAGTAAAGAATAGAGAACATCGTTTAAAATCGACGCTGCACGAAATACAGAACAATTACGATTTCATCCTCATAGATTGCCCGCCGGCGCTTAATCTGCTTACGGTGAACGGTTTGTGCGCGGCGCACGCGGTGATGATACCCATGCAGTGCGAATACTATGCGCTCGAAGGCTTGAGCGATTTGGTCGAAACGATAAAAAAAGTGCGCGTCAATCTCAATCCCGAATTGCAAATCGAAGGCTTGCTGCGCACCATGTTCGATCCGCGCAATTTACTGGCGCAACAAGTTTCGGATCAGTTGAAACAGCACTTTAACGACAAGGTTTACGATACCATTATTCCGCGCAACATCCGACTGGCCGAAGCGCCCAGCCACGGCGTGCCCGTCATCAGCTACGATAAAACTTCCAAAGGCGCGCAGGCCTACCTCGCGCTGGCGGCAGAGGTATTAAGCCGGGCCGGCATGACAGGAAAGACAGAATGAAAAGCAAAGGTTTGGGGCGGGGGCTGGACGCGCTGCTGGCGGGAAATAACGACACCGCGCAGCGCCCGGGCGAGCGGCTCGCCACGCTCTCCATCGAGCAAATCCAACCTGGCAGATATCAACCGCGCACGCGCATGGATAGCGAGTCATTGGCCGAATTGGCCGAATCCATCAAATCGCAAGGCGTGATGCAGCCGATACTGGTGCGGCCGCTGCCCCAGGGACGCTATGAATTAATTGCCGGCGAACGGCGCTGGCGCGCGGCGCAAATGGCGGGATTAAGCCAGGTTCCCGCGCTGGTGCGGCAAGTGCCGGACGAAGCGGCGCTGGCGATGGCGCTGATCGAAAACATCCAGCGCGAAGATCTGAATCCGCTGGAAGAAGCCAACGGTATCCAGCGCCTGATTTCAGAATTCAAGATGACGCATCAGAGTGCAGCCGAGGCGGTAGGACGCTCGAGGAGCGGAGTCACCAATCTGCTGCGCCTCATCAATCTCGCCGCGCCGGTGCAGGAATTGCTGATGGACGGCAAGCTGGACATGGGGCACGCGCGCGCGCTCATCGGCCTGAGCACGGCCAAGCAAATCGAGCTCGCCCACCTCATCGCGCGCAAAGCGCTTTCGGTGCGGCAAACCGAACAACTGGTCAAGCAGCAGGAAAAAACCGGCCATAAAAAATCCGCGCGCCCGGATCGCGATTTATTGAAATTGCAGGAAGAGTTATCGGAAAAAATGGGAACTACAGTGATCATCAAACCTGGCAAACGCGGCAGTGGCAAGGTGATCATCCATTATTCCAGCCTCGACGAGCTCGACAGCCTGATCGGCAAACTGCGCAAGCAATAAGGAACACGGCATGAAATTCCCAAACTATTCAGCGCTTGTTTTCGGTTTCGTTTTTTTGTTGGGTTGCGGCCAGAAAGACCAAAATGATGCGGCTGCGAAAACAGAAAGCAGTCAGAAAGTAAGAAATCCTGAAAAGCTTCCCGGCCAGCGCTTGCAACAAGCCGGACGAACCCTGAACAAAGCCGCCGATGTGGAAAAGGAGCTCGCCAAAAATGCGCAGGAAACCGAGCGCAAAATTGACCAGGAAAGCAAATGAACGCTTAATATCCGCTTACGCCGTATAAACCCCCGCCGGTTACCGGGCCTGAGCGCTGAATGCGGCGGCAGTTAAGCCGGCAAATTTGCATGATGCAGTAGCTGTCAGTATAATCCTGCGAGTCGAGCCGGCCGTAAAAACCACCATGAGTCATGCTGCGGGAATTCTGAATCAGGGTATCCGCAGGGTATTGCTC
>JBOIFQ010000183.1:0-2937 GCA_050741655.1 Burkholderiales bacterium
CATCCTGTCCCAGCCCTGCTCCATTTTCAGCACCATCATTTCCACCGCGATAATGGCATCGTCCACCAGCAATCCCAGCGCGATAATCAGGGCGCCGAGCGAGATTCTCTGCAAATCAATGCCGAAAATTCTCATGCAGAAAAAAGTCACCGCCAGCACCAGCGGGATACACAGCGCCACCACCAGCCCGGTGCGCCAGCCCAGGCTCAGGAAGCTCACCACCAGCACGATGATGAGCGCTTCCGCCAGCGTGCGCATGAATTCGCGCACCGAACGCTTCACCACCTGCGGTTGGTTGGCGACCTGGTACACTTCGATGCCCAGCGGCAGATCAACTTTGATGCGCTGCATTTCTTTATCCAGGCTCGCGCCCAGTTGCAGCACGTCGCCGCCCTTGGTCATGGATACCGCGAGACCGATGGCGTCCTGCCCCAGATAGCGCATTTTGAAAACCGGCGGATCCACATAACCGCGATAGACTCTGGCGATGTCGCCGAGGCGGAACAAGCGGTTATTGGCGCGGATACCGATTTCGCGGATGTTCTCGACGGATTTGAAATCACCGCTCACGCGCAGATAAATACGGTCGCTGCCGGTTTCCACGCTGCCCGCCGGCGTCATGCTGTTCTGCTGATCCAGCGTGTTGAAAATCTGCACAGGGTCGATGCCCAGCGTGGCGAGCTTCTTGTGCGAGATCTCGATGTAGATTTTTTCTTCCTGCTCGCCGATCAGATCGGCTTTCGCCACATTCGGCAGCCGCAGCAATTCCTGGCGCGCGGCGTCCACATAATCCTTGAGCCGGGCGTAAGCAAAGCCATCGGCGGTGAAAGCGTAAATAGTGCCGAAGGTATCGCCGAATTCATCATTGAAGAACGGTCCTTGCACGCCCTTGGGCAGGGTATGGCGGATGTCGCCGATTTTCTTGCGCACCTGGTACCACACATCCGGCACACCTTTGGGCGGCGTGTAATCCTTGAGCGTGACGAAAATCAGCGATTCGCCTGGCTTGGAATAACTGCGCACAAAATCCAGCCACGGCGTTTCCTGCAATTTTTTTTCCAGCTTGTCGGTGATCTGCTGCTCCGTCTCGCGCGCGGTCGCGCCCGGCCATTGCGTTTTTACCACCATCACCTTGATGGTGAAATCCGGGTCTTCCGCCTGCCCGAGCAGAGTGTAGGAATAAATACCGGCCAGCATCAGCGCCAGCATGAAATACAGCACCAGTTGCTGGTGCTTGAGCGCCCATTCAGAAAGATTGAGGTTTTTCATTTTTGCGGCGGATTGTCGAGCACGCGCACTTTCTGGCCGGGAATCAGCTTGTGCACGCCTGCCGTCACCACCAGATCGCCGTTATGCAGACCGGCCAGGATGGTGGCGGAGTTTTCGCGGTATTCGCCCACCTGCACTGACGTCAGCGTCACCTTGCCGCTCGCCGCATCCACCACCCACACCGCCGGCTGCTGGTCTTTTTGATAAAGCGCAGTAAGCGGCACGGTGGCAATCTCGCCCGGCAGTTCGCGCTTGAAAAACACATTCGCCGTCATGCCCAGCTGCATCAGTTGCCCCGCTTCCAACACCGCGACTTTCACCGCGTAAGTGCGCGTCGCCGCATCGGCACTGGGGGAAATCTCGCGGATTTTTCCTCGATAGATATTATTGGGCTGCGCCCACAGGCTGATTTCGACATCCTTGGCGTTGCGCAATTCCTGCAGGCGGTTCTCGGGAATATTGATCACCACTTCCTTTTCTTCCGGCCGCGCGATGCGCATCACCACCTGTCCCGCCGCCACTACTTGGCCGGCTTCGGCCTCGATGGCGGTGACCACGCCCGCCTGGTCCGCGCGCAGCGCGGTATAAAACGCCTGGTTCTCGCTGATTTGCAATTGCGAATTGGCTTGATCCAGCCGCGCTCTCGCCACGTTGTAGGTATTCAGGCGCCGGTCGTACTCGGCCTGGCTGATGAATTTCTTTTCCAGCAATTCTGTGTAACGTGCGAGGTCCGCACGCGCCTGCTGGTAATCCGCCTTGGCGGCGGCGTACTGCGATTGCGCGCCGCGGGCGCTAAGCTGGGTATCTTCAGGATCGAGGCGTGCCAGCAAAGTCCCTTTCTGCACTTTGCTTCCCACATCCACCAGACGCTGCACGATTTTCCCGCCGACGCGGAAGCCCAACGCGGTTTCGTAGCGCGCGCGCACTTCACCGGAGTAACTGGCTTTGGTTTCGTAGTCGCCAATAACGATTTTTTGCACTTGTGCCGGGCGCACTTCCTCGCTTTGCTGTTGCGAATCGGAGCACGCCGCCAGCAGCAGGAATACGATGTAAGTCGATTTATATGACATGTTGATACCTCTCAATCCAGCGTCTCACGGTAGCGGTTAAGCGCGATCATCGCCGCAATCAGCAAAATCAAAACAATAGGCCACAGATTGGGCAGGATTTCCGCCATCTCGTTGCCCTTGAGCAGAATGCCGCGCACAATACGCAGAAAATGCGTGAGCGGAAACGCTTCGCCCAGCGCCTGTGCCCAACCGGGCATGCCGCGAAACGGAAACATGAAACCGGACAGCAGCAGCGAGGGCAGGAAAAAGAAAAATGTCATCTGCATCGCCTGCATCTGGTTTTTGGCCACGGTGGAAAAAGTGAAGCCCACTGAAAGATTCGCCGCCATGAACACGATCAGCACCAGCGACAGCAAAACCAGGCTGCCCAGCATAGGCACCGCGAAGAAAAATTTCGCCGCCAGCAGGATCAGCGTCACCTGAATGTAGCCGACGATGATGTAAGGCAGGATTTTTCCTATCATCACTTCCACCGGGCGCACAGGCGTGGCCAGCAGATTTTCCATGGTGCCGCGCTCGCGCTCGCGCGTCACCGCCAGCGCCGTCATCATCACCATGGTCATGGTGAGGATCACGCCCATCAATCCCGGCACGATGT
>JBOIFQ010000184.1:0-3509 GCA_050741655.1 Burkholderiales bacterium
GGGCAATACCGGCGGCGGCAAGGAATTCACTGCGGCAAACCCGCCCCCCCCCAAGGGGTCGTTGGAAAAGTAATAACCCAGAATCACCGGATGCCGTTTGATACTGGCGGCGAAAATCTTGTCGTACTCGAGCTGCGGCCGAATTTGCGACAACGCGTTCTGGAATTGCGGCAGGTCGCGCAGTTGTTTCTGCGCCAGCGCGTCCAGCACCTTGAGCCCGGAACTCTCATCTTTTTCGGCAAACACCACGTCGAAGCCCGCCACCGCAGCGCCGTAGCGGTCGAACAGCTTGTCCACCAGGAGTGCCAGACGGTCGCGTCGCCACGGCCAGCGGCCTTCCTCAGCCAGGCTCTTCTCATCGATATCAACGATTACCACGTGCTGGTCCATGGTGCGCGGCATGGTCAGGCGCAGCCGGGCGTCGTAAATGATGGCGTCGAGTTGTTGGAAAAAACCGATTTTGTAGAAACCGGCGGCGTGACCGAGAAAAAACAGCGTGAGCGCGAGCCCGATGCCGATGCGGATCGCGTGCTTTTTAAAATTCAGATTCAGATTGAGCTTCACCCCGCTCCTATAACAGCCAAGCGCGCCCGGAAAAAAACGGAATCAGACAGGGAAGCGGAACAAGTTCGGGGAGCGCGAAACAAACATGGCCACACGCAAGCCACCGGTCAGGCGATTTTCCAGAACGGGTTTTTGTGCGTCGTCGCCAGGCACCGTCCCGTGCGCTCATCCGCCCCCTCGTTATGGTTTTAGAGCTCAGGGGGTTTTATAAAAAAATTCCATTTTCACCCCTCCCAGCTCGATGATGTCGTGATCATTAAGAGGGTGCGCCTGGGCATCCAGAGTCTTGCCGTTTACCACCGGAAACGCCGCGCCTTCGACATGGGTGATGAAATATCCCTGTGGTCTCTTGGTTATCACCGCCACCTGCACGCCCGGCTTGCCCAGGGTAGTCAAACTCTTGGTCAAATCCAGCTCCTTGCCTGCGCTCGGGCCGGTGAGAATCTGAATCGAGGCAATCTGGCCGGATTTGGACGGCGTGGCGGGCGCAGTGGCCTGCACGGATTTCGGTTCGGCCATAGGCGTGAGCTTGGGTGGCTCTGCTACCTTGGGTGGCTCTACTGGCTTGAATGACTCTGCTGGCTTGAACGGCTCTGCCGGCTTAGCGGCGGCAGGCGGCTCTACTTCTGCTGGTTTGGCTTCAACCGGTTTGGCTGCTGCCGGTTTCGATTCTGTAAGTTTCGGCTCGGCCATTGAAACCGTGTCCGGCCCCAGCTGCGTGGGCTGGAAATTCGCCGAGGTCTGATCCGGCGCCTTGGGCTTGGCTGGTGCGCGCAATACCATGGTCTTCTCGAAATCTCCTCCGGCAGCGCTACCCGGTTGCTCGCTCAGGTATTTGAGTTTGTATTTGCCCAGCTCAATCACGTCGTTGCTTTGCAGGAAATGCTTCTTCACCAGGTTGCCATTGACCAGCGTGCCATTGGTGCTGCCCAAGTCTTCGAGAAACGAATCGTTGAGTATGGTGACAATGACCGCATGCTCGCCGCTGACCGCCAGATTGTCTATCTGGATGTCATTACTCGGTTTGCGCCCTACGGTGGTGCGCTCCTTGGTGAGATGAATTTCCTTCAACACCAAACCGTCCATACTGAGGATCAATTTCGCCATATGCTCCCGCCTTCTGTTACTTCAGCCATGAGAAAAGTTTGCTTAACCAGCCGGTCTGAGCCGGAAATTCGCGCAGCACCCGCACCAGAATCACCGACACATTATCGCGTCCGCCGTTATCGTTGGCCATCTGCACCAATTGTTGCGCCGCCAGTGGCAGATTCGCCCCCAGGCTGGCAAGAGTGAGGTGAATTTCCTCGTCCTCCACCATATCGCTCAGGCCGTCAGAGCACAACAGGTAAATGTCGCCCGGCTGCGTGTCATAAGTGTGTATCTCCGGCTCCACTTCGGGGTCTATCCCCATAGCGCGCGTCACCAGATTCTTGTTCTGGGACAGCGCCGCCATTTCTTCGGTAATCATGCCGGAGTCAATTTGTTCCTGCAACAGCGAATGATCCCGGGTGACCTGCTTGAATTCCTCCCCGCGCAGACGGTACAGCCGCGAATCGCCGAGATGCGCGATGCTCACGCGGTTATCATAAAACAATCCCACCACCAGGGTGGTACCCATTCCCGAATACTGCGGCTGGTTGACTGCCGCCTGATAAATCGAAGTGTTGGCATCGGCGATATGTTGTTGCAATAATTTCACTGCCCGCGGCTCGCCGTTGGCCGCATCGGCCAGTGCGGCGCTTTGCAGCGTTTGTTTGAGCGTGGTGCCGAGCGTAGCAGTGGCAATCCCGCTTGCCACTTCACCGGCATTATACCCTCCCATGCCATCGGCGAGGATAACAAAACCGGATTGCGCGTCGGCGGACACACTGTCTTCGTTGTGCGAGCGCACCATTCCCGGGTCGGAGGCAGAGGCGACTTCCAGCACTTTGCTTAAATCCATATGCATGGTTTCAAATCGCGATGTCCATTTCAGCGCCGCTGATGCATTGCTTGAGCGCCTGTGCCATTTGCGCCCCGGTCTGATAACGTTTCTCGGCATTTTTCGCCAGTGCGGTATGGAGGATGTCGATCAGGCAATTCGGCGCATCCGGGTTGAAGGTGCGGATATCGGCGGGTTGTTCATTGGCAATTTTGTACATCAGCTGCGCCATGGAATCTCCCTCGAACGGCAGCTTGCCGCAGCATAATTGATACAGGCTCACGCCCAGCGAAAACAGATCCGAGCGGCCATCAATTTTCTTGCCGGAAAGCTGTTCCGGCGACATATACGATGGCGTGCCCAGCACCATGCCGGTTTTGGTCTTGCTGGAATCGGTGATGCGCGCGATGCCAAAGTCAGTGACTTTCATCGTGTCGCTGGCGGGCTCGTACATCACGTTGGCGGGCTTGATGTCGCGGTGCACTACATTTTGCGAATGCGCATAGCCCAGCGCATCCGCCACCTTGGCGATGATGCTCATTACCTTGGGCAGCGGCAGCAGGTTGTCGGCCTTGGTGTAGGGGACGAGGTCCTTGCCCTTCAACAATTCCATCGCGATGTAGCACAAGTCGTGTTCTTCGCCGGCATCGTAAATGGTGACGATGTTGGGATGATTGAGGCGCCCCGCGGTTTCTGCTTCGCGGAAGAAACGCTGCTTCGCTTCCACCAGTTCGTCCGGTTCGAATTGCTGTGACAGCGCCATGGTCTTGATCGCCACCACGCGGCTGATTTTTGGATCCTTGCCAAGATATACCACGCCCATCGCGCCCTTGCCCAGTTCTTTTTCCACCTGGTAGCGGCCGAGCATGGGTTTTTCCACCACGCCGCCTTCCAGCACCAGGGTACCGCCGGGATGACTGGCGCCGCCGCCGAGTATTACGGTTTCCGCCATGGATTTGGCGCGCGAGGTTTTTTGTTCGAGGTTTTTATATTTCGGATTGTATTCAGCCATGTGGCGATATAC
>JBOIFQ010000185.1:0-4410 GCA_050741655.1 Burkholderiales bacterium
ACGCCGGCAATCAAGGTCACTTTGCCACCTTCGGTCGAGCCCAGCACCACGGCGCAGGATTTGAGCTTGTCTTTTATTTTGTCCACGGTTTCGCGCAGGGTTTTGGCGTCCGCGCCTTCCAGCACGGCCGCCAGCACTTTCACGCCTTTGACTTCCACCACCTGATTGATGAGATCGCCGCCTTGCGAGGACGCGAGCCTGGATTTCAGGCGCGCGAGTTCTTTTTCCAGCGCGCGCACGTTTTCGATGATTTGATTTATTTTTAAAGCCAGTTCCCGCGGCTGGGCTTTCAACGCCGCGGCCGCTTCCTGCATCTGCGCTTCCTGCTGTTGCACATATTCGAGCGCGCCCTCGCCGGTCATGGCTTCCACGCGGCGGATGCCCGCCGCCACGCCGCCTTCGGAAACAATCTTGAACAGGCCGATATCGCCGGTGCGCGCCACATGCGTGCCGCCGCACAGCTCGCAGGAGAAATCGCCCATGGTCATGACGCGCACTTCGTCGCCGTATTTCTCGCCGAACAACGCCATCGCGCCATGCTTGATAGCCTCATCGTATTTCATGATGCGCGCTTCCGCAGCTTCATTGCGGCGGATTTCACGATTGACCAGATTTTCCACTGCGCGGATTTGCTCCGCGGTCACCGGCTGATTGTGCGAAAAATCGAAGCGCGTCTTGAATTCGTCCACCAGCGAACCTTTTTGCAATACATGCGCGCCCAGCACCTGGCGCAGCGCCGCGTGCATCAAGTGCGTGGCGGAGTGGTTGTGCATGGTGCGGTTGCGCAGCCGCAAATCCACTTCCGCGCGCACGCTGTCGCCGATGCGCAATTCACCGCTGGTGAGCGTGCCGTGATGGCCGAACACTTCGGCCTGGATTTTCTGTGTGTCTTCAACCTTGAAGCTCGCGCGCGGCGTGCTGTGGCCGAACAGCATGCCGCGGTCGCCCACCTGTCCGCCGGATTCGGCGTAGAACGGCGTGCGGTCGAGCACCACGATGGCGCGCTGGCCTGAGGTGACGCGCTCGACGGCAGCACCTTCCACGTACAAGGCCACCACCCTGGAATCCAGCTTGAGCGTGTCATAGCCGTGGAATTCGGTGGCGCGTCCGTTGTATTCCACTCCACCCAGCGCGCCGAATTTCGACGCGGCGCGGGCGCGCTCGCGCTGGCGCCCCATCGCTTCTTCAAAACCGGCGAAATCCACGGTGATGCCGCGCTCGCGCGCGATGTCGGCGGTGAGATCGAGCGGAAAACCGAAAGTATCGTAAAGCTTGAACACCGTTTCACCATCGAGCATGCGATCTTCGGCATGCAGCGCCGCTTCCAGAACCTGCATGCCGTTTTCCAGCGTTTCCGCGAAGCGCTCTTCTTCCTGCTTGAGCACCTCCGTTGCACGCTGTGCACCAGAAACTAATTCGGGATAAGCCGCACCCATCTCTTTGACCAGATCGCTCACCAGCAGATGAAAAAACGGCTGCTTCTGGCCGAGCTTGTAGCCGTGACGTATGGCACGGCGGATGATACGGCGCAGCACGTAGCCGCGCCCTTCGTTGCCGGGAATCACGCCGTCCACGATGAGAAAAGCGCAGGCGCGTATATGATCGGCGATGACCTTGAGCGAATTGCTGGATAAATCCTTGCAGTGCGTGGCGCGCGCCGCGGCCCGGATCAAGTCCCGGAACAAATCGATTTCATAATTGCTGTGCACGTGTTGCATCACGGCGGCGATGCGCTCCAGGCCCATTCCGGTGTCCACCGATGGCTTGGGCAGCGGATGCAGAACACCCGCTTCGTCGCGGTTGTATTGCATGAACACCAGATTCCAGATTTCGATGTAGCGGTCGCCATCCGCGTCCGCCGAACCCGGCGGACCGCCGGCGATGCCCGGCCCGTGGTCGTAAAAAATTTCGGTGCACGGCCCGCACGGGCCGGTGTCGCCCATCTGCCAGAAATTATCCGCAGTGGGAATGCGCGCCAGGCGCGGCTCGGGAAGCTTGATGTGTTTGAGCCAAATCTCCGCAGCCTCGGTATCCTCGGCATACACCGTGACCCACAATTTTTGCGCCGGAATTTTAAGGACAACGGTAAGGAATTCCCACGCATACTGAATAGCGTCGCGCTTGAAGTAATCGCCAAAGCTGAAATTTCCCAGCATTTCGAAAAACGTGTGGTGGCGCGCGGTGTAGCCGACGTTTTCCAGATCATTGTGCTTGCCGCCAGCGCGCACGCAGCGCTGCGAACTCGCGGCGCGCACATAGGGACGCTGCTCGCGCCCGAGAAACACATCCTTGAATTGCACCATGCCGGCATTGGTGAAAAGCAGGGTCGGGTCGTTGCCGGGAACAAGCGGGCTCGAAGCCACGACGCTGTGGCCTTTGCTCCGGAAGTAATCCAGGAATTGCTGGCGGATTTCGCTCGATTTCATTGTGAGGATAGCCTTGGCAATCATAAGCCGTTTTTTTGCCGCAAGACTTTTAATATCACTTCCAGGCTGAAGCCGCGTCCCTGCATGAAACGAATCTGTTTCGCCAGCTCGCGGTTATCCGCGGGCGGTGCGCCGAACTTTTTTTTCAGCAGCATCTGCGCGTCTTCATATTCGCTCTTGCGCAGCGCGGGCAGGGCCTCGAAAATCAGTTCATCCGGAATGCCTTTTTCGCGCAGCTTCTGGGCGATGCGGTAGCTGCCGTATTTGCCGCGCCGCGTCTGCACCACTTGTTCCACCACGCGGCGCTCGGACAACCAGCCGCGTTGTTCCAAATCCTTGAGCAGCGCTTCCAGGTCGTCGCCTTCCCCGCTATGCGGCGCGAGCTTGCGCTGCAACTCCAGCCGCGAATGTTCGCGCCGCGCCAGCATGCGCAATGCGCGCTCACGAAGGCTGGGCTTTTTTCTCTTTCTCACTCTGCGTTGCGTTCTGCCCGAGATTGGCGCGAATCCTGGTTTCGATTTCCTTCGCCACCTTGGAATGTTCCTTCAGATACTCGCGCGCGTTGTCCTTGCCTTGGCCGATTTTTTCATTCTTGTAGGTATACCAGGCGCCGGTTTTTTCTATCAGCTTGTGCAGCACACCGAGCTCGATGATTTCGCCTTCGCGCGAAATGCCTTCGCCGTAAAGAATGTCAAAATCCGCCTGCTTGAACGGCGGCGCGACCTTGTTCTTCACCACTTTGACGCGGGTTTCGTTGCCGATGACTTCATCGCCTTTCTTGATGGCGCCGATGCGGCGGATATCGAGGCGCACCGAAGCGTAGAATTTGAGCGCGTTGCCGCCGGTGGTGGTTTCAGGATTGCCGAACATGATGCCGATTTTCATGCGGATCTGATTGATGAAAATCACCAGCGTGTTGGAGCGCTTGATGTTGGCGGTGAGCTTGCGCAGCGCCTGCGACATCAGCCGCGCCTGCAAACCCATTTGCGGCTCGCCCATTTCGCCTTCGATTTCGGCTTTCGGCGTCAGCGCCGCCACCGAGTCCACCACCACCACTTCCACCGAACCGGAACGCACCAGCATGTCGGTGATTTCCAGCGCCTGCTCGCCGTTGTCCGGCTGCGAAATCAACAGTTCCTCGACCTTGACGCCGAGTTTCTTGGCATATTGCGGGTCGAGCGCATGCTCGGCATCAATGAACGCTGCGGTGCCTGCGAGTTTCTGCATTTCCGCGACCACTTGCAGCGCCAGCGTGGTTTTGCCGGAGGATTCCGGGCCGTAGATTTCCACCACCCGCCCGCGCGGCAGCCCGCCCACGCCCAGCGCGATGTCGAGTCCCAGCGAACCGGTGGAAACGACTTGAATGTCTTTCGTCACCTCGCTCTCCCCGAGGCGCATCACCGAACCCTTGCCGAATTGTTTTTCGATTTGCGACAGCGCCGCCGCCAGCGCTTTGCTTTTGTTATCGTCCATGAATGAATTCCTTGTCTTGTAAGCCGTGAATTATGGCACAAGTGATTCAACGCGGGAAAGCGAAAACGGACTACAGGATTTCAGACGAGTCTGACGTTCCGGTTCGGCCGTGCAACACTATTCTCCGCTGCACAGCCGGATGCACTCGGCGGGTATTGCGCTCTAACGTTCGCGACCAGCCGCCGGCTTTATGGCCGGCTCGATCACATTGTTATGCCGCAACTTCTATGTAATCGACGCGGCTGGATGGCTGGGGAATCGGCACGCCGTCTTCACGAATCCCGGCAAGGTGAAATTCGATCGCTTCACGGAGAACCGATTCGGTCTCCTCGACAGTGGCACCCGTGGCAATGCAGCCGGGAAGATCAGGCACGTACCCCGAAAAATTGCTTCCCGCTTTCTCAATCACAACTGCGTAGCGCATATCAACCTCACTTCTTGAGCCTGGACTGCTTAAAAATACTATTTAGCGTACCGGGTGCCAAATCATCGCTCGGTTTCCCGGCCACCG
>JBOIFQ010000186.1:0-3053 GCA_050741655.1 Burkholderiales bacterium
CTCTTAAGGCTTGCAGAAATTCAGGCGCGGGTTTGACCAGATTCATATTCCCCGCCACCGGCTCGACGATGACCGCCGCGATTTCCCCGCTGCTGAAAGTTTTTTTCAGCGCCGTCACGTCGTTATAGTCGAGCACCAGAGTGTGAGCGGCGGTTTCGGCGGGTACGCCGGCGGAATCGGGCTGCCCGAAAGTAAGCGCGCCGGAACCGGCTTTGACCAGCAGCGCGTCGGCGTGACCGTGATAGCAACCGGCGAATTTGATAATGCGCTTTCTGCCGGTGTAACCGCGCGCCAGGCGAATGGCGCTCATGGTGGCTTCGGTGCCGGAACTCGTGAGTCGCACTTGCTCCATGCCGGGTATCAGCTTGCACAGCAACTGCGCCATTTCCAATTCGGCCGCGGTCGGCGCGCCGAAGCTCAAACCTTGCGCCGCCGCTTGCTGCACCGCTTTGACCACCTCGGGATGCGCGTGGCCGAGAATCAAAGGCCCCCACGAACCGACGTAATCGATGTAGCGCTTGCCTTCCACATCCCAGATCAGTGCACCCTCTCCGCGCGCAATGAAACGCGGGATGCCGCCTACTGATTTAAATGCGCGCACCGGCGAATTCACTCCGCCGGGGATGAATTGCTGCGAGAGCCGGAACAGTTCGTCGTTGGTCATGGAATAAATAAATTGTTAAATTTCCCGGCGGCCGTTTTGATATCGGCGGCGCCGAACAAGGCGCTGATCACCGCCACCGCGTCCGCACCCGCGGCAATCAACGCGACCGCATTTTGCAAGTTGACGCCGCCGATGGCGACCACCGGCAGTTTAAGTTTTGTTTTCGCCGCGCGCAGCAATTCAGCCGCGGGCCGCGCCGTCGCGGGTTTTACTGCAGACGGATAGAAACTGCCGAAGGCGATGTAATCCGCGCCTTCCGCCGCGGCACGCTGCGCGAGCGGGAACTGGTCATAACACGACGCGCCGATAATTTTATCCGTTCCCAGTTCGCGGCGCGCCGCGGCTATAGCCATATCCTGCAAACCGAGATGCACGCCATCCGCACAACAGGCTTGCGCGAGTTTGATATCGTCATTGATGATGAGCACGGCGCCGGATTGCCGGCATAAAATTGCGAGTGCCTGCGCCTGTTGCAATCGGAGTTTTTGTCCGGCGCTTTTATTGCGGTACTGCACCCAGCGCGTGCCGCCTTCGAGTGCGAGTTTCACTTGGGTTAGCAGCTTGGAAGTATCGGCCTCGTCGGGCGTGATCGCGTACAGTCCGCTAATTTCCGGCTTCACCATCTTCATCGCGTGCCCAGAACAGGCGGTCGGGGATATATTGCCCCATGCCGGGGCGGAACGCCGCTTTCAGCGCATGCCAGGTGTATTCCTGCGCGTCTTTCACTGCTTCAGAAATACTGAGGCCGTTGGCCAGCGTGGCCGCCACCGCGGCGGCCAGCGTGCAGCCGGAGCCGTGAAAGCTGCCGGGCAGGCGCTCCCAGGAATCGGTGCGCAGCACGCCGTCCAGCGCATACAAGGTGTTGACGACCTGCGGCGTGTTTTCGTGGGTGCCGGTAATCAGCACGTATTCGCAACCCAGGTCCAAAATCCGCTGTGCGCAGAGAGGAAGATTCGGATCGTCGCTGTCATTGCCGTCCTCTTGCGCGAGGCGCCTTGCTTCCATGCTGTTGGGAGTGATCAGCGTGGTTTGCGGAATGAGCAATTCTTTCATCGCCGCGATCATTTCCTCGGAGGCGAGTTCGTCGCCGCGTCCCGAAGCCAGCACCGGGTCGAATACCAATGGAATATCGGGATAATCCGACACCACTTCGGCGATGGCGCTGATGATTTCCACGCTGCCCAGGAGGCCGATTTTGAAAGTGGACACCGCCATGTCTTCCAGCACGCAGCGCGCCTGGTCCGCCACCCATTCCGGATCCAGCGCCAGCAAATCTTCCACTCCGGCGCTATCCTGTATCGTCACCGCGGTGACGATGGACAAGGGATGGCAGCCCATGCTGGAGAGCGTCATGATATCGGCTTGCAGTCCGGCGCCGCCGGAAGGATCGGTGGCGGCAAAGCAAAGAACAATAGGCGGGGGCTGAGACATGCAGGGGAATTCGTTTAAAATGGTATTTTAGCTTAAACCCGAGCAGCAACCACATGAAAACTTATATGTGCCTGATTTGCGGTTTCATCTACGACGAAGCCGCGGGCCTGCCCGAAGAAGGCATCGCGCCGGGAACCAAATGGGAAGACATTCCGCCCAACTGGTGCTGTCCCGAATGCGGCGCGCGCAAGGAAGATTTTGAACTGATCGAAATTTAAGGAAAACATGATGAGAATAATGCACACCATGCTGCGCGTCGGCGATTTGCGGCGCGCGCTTGATTTTTACACCCAGGTGCTGGGTATGAAAGTGCTGCGCCAGCATGAATATCCCGACGGCCGTTTCACTCTGGCTTTTGTCGGCTACGGCGACGAGGAGCGCAACGCGGTGCTGGAGCTCACCCACAACTGGGATACCGCGCAATACGATCTCGGCAATGCCTACGGCCATATCGCCATCGAAGTGCCGGATGCGTATCAGGCATGCGAGGAAGTGAAAAAACGCGGCGGCAAAGTCACGCGCGCAGCCGGGCCGATGAAGCACGGCACCACCGTCATCGCTTTCGTGGAAGATCCCGACGGCTACAAAATCGAGTTCATCCAGAAAAAATGAAGCGCTACGCCGCCTTGGGCGGGTCCTCGGCGATCATCACCCGGTTGCGTCCCGCCTGCTTGGCGCGGTAGAGCGCGGCGTCGGCGGCCTGAAGCAATTCCTCGCCGCTGGCGCCGTGCTGCGGAAACACCGCCAGCCCCAGCGAGATGCTGACCGCCCCCAGCGTCTTCCCGCCGAGACTGACTTGCAGTGTCTGCGCCGCTTCGCGCAAAAGTTCGGCGCGCTGGCGCGCAATGCTTAAATTGGCTTCCGGCAAAATCAAAACGAATTCCTCTCCGCCGAAGCGGCAAGCGGCGTCGCTGCCGCGAATCTGGCGTTCCATCATGCGCGCCATGGCGCGCAATAC
>JBOIFQ010000187.1:0-3239 GCA_050741655.1 Burkholderiales bacterium
GCTGCACCCAGCGCTTTTAGAATGTTGATCTGGCGCGGCGTGTTGTTGATGTGATCGTCGCCGCGAATCACATGCGTGATGCCCAGGTCGAGATCGTCTATCACCACGCCGAAGTTATAAGTCGGCACGCCATCCGCGCGCAGAATGACCAGATCATCGAGCTCGCTGTTGGCGACGGCGATCGACCCTTTCACCAGATCATTGAGCACCACTTCGCCCTCGTGCGGGTTCTTGAAGCGCACCACCGGCTGCACGCCCGCCGGCGGCACTTGCTTCGAATCGCGCCAGCGGCCGTCGTAGCGCGGCTTCTCGCCGCGCGCGCGCTGCGCTTCGCGCATCGCTTCCAGTTCTTCCTTGCTGGCGTAGCAATAATATGCCTTGTCTTTTTTAATCAACTGCTGCGCGATTTCCTGATAACGCGCAAGGCGCTGCATCTGGTAAAACGGCCCTGCGTCCCAATCCAGCTTCAACCAGCGCATGCCGTCGAGAATCGCCTGTATGGATTCCTGCGTCGAGCGCTCGCGGTCGGTGTCTTCGATGCGCAGCACGAATTGGCCGCCGTGCTGGCGCGCATAGGCCCAGGAAAACAGCGCCGTGCGCGCGCCGCCGATATGCAGATAGCCGGTGGGGCTGGGAGCGAAACGGGTTTTAATCATGAGGATTCATCACGCGATGGTGCATTTTACGCGAATTGCGCGCATTGAACGGGGCGCAATCAGTATGCTAGAATTCGCGCCTCTATTGGGCGGTTAGCTCAGCGGTAGAGCACTGCCTTCACACGGCAGGGGTCACTGGTTCGATCCCAGTATCGCCCACCACAAATATCATGGCCTGGCGAATTTCCGGACCGTTTATAACCAGCCCGAATCGTCTCCGACTCGTCTTGTCAGAACATCGTGTTGGCGTTGGCAGATTCGGCTGGAACGATCTGCAGCACATCCCAGTGCTCAATGATCTTGCCCTTCTCGTCGAGACGGAAGATATCCATACCCGCCCAATCTGTGCCGCGATCACCGGGCCATCGCTGGCGGCAGTGCAGCACGACGTAATTGCCCTCGGCGATCACGCGCTTGAAGTACACACGCTTGCCTGGGTACTCTCGGCCCATGCGTTCGAAGTAGTCGATGAAAGCCTGTTTTCCATCCGCCACGTGCGGGTTGTGTTGGGTGTAGGAATCGCCCACATATCGCTGAATTGCTTCAGCTGGTTTGCATTGATTGAACATCAAGTCGTAAAAGGCGGTAACTGTCTTCTTGTTGTGTTTAAGCTGTTTATCCATTGTGTCTGCACTCAGAAATCGGTGGCACCCAACAATTAGCCCGCGGTGGGCTGCTATTTCCCATAGCTAAGTTTGGGATACCAGTCCGTGCCGCGTCCTTCCGGAGTCAAATCGAAAAGATTCCACAGCGGCCAGATGAGATCCACGTGGCGGGGTTGCTGCCCCGTCTTTGACTTTGCGAACATCAATTCCGAACTGTAAAAGTGCTGAATATTTCCGCCACGCCGGATGAACACGTTGAGGCACGGCCATTGCGCTCCGCTGGCATCCTCGCCCTGGTAATCGCGGTTGTAGCTGTTGCCGGCCGAGGATAATATGCGCAGATTGCGCCAGCCGCGCTGGCGCGCGAAATCACGGATGCGTTGTATGGGCGATTTCGCCACCATGGTTAGATTGACGCGCTGCATGGCGTGCGGTGCGCTTCCGTTCAAACCATCCAGAATCGAAGTGCACATCGGACACGGGCGGGCCATCTTGGGCCCGTACATGAAGTTGTAAATAATAAGGCTACCGTCCGTAGGCTGGAACAGATCGGACAACTTGACGCGCCGCACGGTTTCGCGGTCGTCCAAATCCGCTCCACCTTCTTCAAACTCGTAATCCTCGGGTACTTGGCCGCCAATCGGAAGTCGCCGCCGCATGGCCGCGACGTCTTCTAGCGTTTTGCGCAACTTGATTTCGGCTTTCAGGAGCTTGTCGCGCGCGGCCCGGTATTTTTTGTTTTCGTTCGGAAAACGTACGGAATGCAATGCACTTGACCTGGGCTTGTGCTTGAATTTTGCAGTCATGGCGATTCCTCCTTCCCTGAAACCATCGGGACGCCCGGTTGATCGACCGAATTAGCGCACGCGGATAGCCATGCCATGACAGAGCAGCGACTGTGAGCGCAAGGATAATGGGTACAGCCCATCCGCTGAAGAGCAAACCACGTTAATCACTCCGTTGGCGCCCAGCCGCGCCGCTTTCTTCTTCAGCGCTTCGATGCCATCTTCCCGGGTGGCATAAGTCGGGTAGCACACAACGGTGCGCCATGATTCGACCCATAGGTGCTCCACGGTTTCATACTGCCCCAGCCTCAATTGCGTTGGCTCATAAAACCTGATTTCATCGGCTTTGAGCAGGTGCTCTCCGCCTTGAGGAGCGGTTGCACATCCAAAAAGGGTGGCGGCCAATGCCACTGGATAGATTAAATATATGAGGAGCCGGTGTCGCATTATCCTGTTGAGCGCTAAATGCCGAAAGCGGAATTATAACCCTTCAAAAATAATTCGTCTCCGACACCTGGTGTTCCACATCCAGTGTCCTAGCTAGGTTCGTGAACTACCGCGCCGTCGAGCGGATGCAGTTCCTGGCGCCACGGCGCTTCCGCGATGGCGCGCCGGGCATGAGCGTAACCTGCTTGCCAGCGTGCACGAATCCCGTTCTGCGTGAAGTCGATGTCCTTGGTATGATCTTCGCCTTCCAGGCGCGGCGCCAGCAACTGAATGATATGCATGTGGGTGGCACAACCGTAAGCAAGCAGTTCCTGCACTTCGGGTTGGCTTCTGTGAGCTTCGGGAATGTGTTGCTCCAGCGCGCGAATCACGTGGCGCAGCCGATGCAGCTGCTGCTGCCGATCGTGATGACTCTCCACGCGGCTTGCGTATTGGATGTCTTTATGGCGTTCCAATACCTGCCATATTGATTTCGGCTCGGGGCCGCGCGCATGCCACAAGTTTACCGTGAAGATCACGGAATCGCGGCGCGGCCGGTCGTCGAACACAACCTCAATCGGCGTATTCGAATAAATGCCGCCGTCCCAGTACAAATCGTCCCCCACGCGCACGGCCGGAAAGGCCGGCGGCAGTGCGCTGGACGCCATGATGTATGCCGCCGTGATCGCGCACTCGCGGTTGTCGAAATAGTGCATTTGGCCGCTGCGTACGTTTACCGCGCCCACGGTCAGACGCATGTGTTTGGC
>JBOIFQ010000188.1:0-9754 GCA_050741655.1 Burkholderiales bacterium
GCATAGCTTAAGCGACTGGCTTACCTATCTGGAAAGCCTGAATCCGCGCGCCATCGCGCTGGGGCTGGAGCGCGTGCAGGAAGTCAAAGCCGCACTCAAGCTGGAGCCATCCTTTCCCATCATTACCGTCGGCGGCACCAACGGCAAGGGTTCCACCTGTGCGTTTCTGGAAAGCATACTGGCGAGCGCCGGCTACCGTACCGGCTGCTACAGCTCACCGCATCTGCTGCGTTACAACGAGCGCGTGCGCATCGGCCGCCGGCCGGTGAATGACGCGGCGCTGTTGCACGTATTCAAGCAAATCGAAGCCGCGCGCAACAACATCCCGCTGACTTATTTTGAATACGGAACTCTGGCGGCGCTGCTGTTGTTCGTGGAAGCGAAACTCGACGTGGCGATCTTGGAAGTGGGATTGGGCGGAAGGTTGGACGCAGTGAACGCTTTCGATACCGATTGCGCGCTGGTGACCAGCGTGGATTTCGACCACATGGATTATCTGGGCAGCACACGCGAAAAAATCGCTTTTGAAAAAGCGGGCATTTTCCGCAGCGGGAAACCGGCGCTGTGCGCCGAACCCGATCCGCCGCATACGCTGATCGAGCATGCCGCGAATATCGGCGCGCGGCTGCTCAGGATTGACCATGATTTTGGCTATGTGGCGGAAAAAAACCAGTGGCAATACTGGGGCCGGCACGGCAAGCGCCATGCGCTTCCGTTTCCGGGATTGCGCGGAGCCTGTCAACTGCGAAACGCCAGTGCAGCGCTGGCGGCACTGGACGAGCTGAAGGGAAAATTTCCGCTGAGCATGGAGGAAATCCGCCGCGGCTTGCTGGATACCGACTTGCCGGCGCGCTTCCAGGTGTTGCCGGGGCGGCCGGTGGTGATACTGGATGTGGCGCACAATCCCCAGGCCGCCAGGGCGTTGGCGGAAAACCTCGCCGCCATGGGTTCCTGCCGCCGCACTTACGCGGTGTTCGGCATGCTGAAAGACAAGGACATCGCGGGTGTCGCCAGTCTGCTCGCGCCGCAGGTGGATCACTGGATGCTGGCGTCCATCCATGAACAGCGCGGCGCCAGCGCCGCAGATCTGGCGCGCGAACTGCGCCAGGCAGGCATAACGGAAAGTGCGGCACAGGAGTTTGCCGACCCGGGCGCGGCCTACCTGCATGCCTGTAATCTGGCGGCTGAAAATGATAGAATTATCGTTTTCGGCTCTTTCCATACTGTCGCTGGCGTCTTGCGCAGGCGCGGCGGCGAGCAAGGTTCGGAAAAGGCGGATTAACGCTTATGGCGAGAACGGTCAGCGACGAGCAGTTGCAATTCAAAAAACGCGCCAGAAGGCGCCTGATCGGCGCCATCGCGCTGGTGATCCTGATGGTCATCGTGCTGCCGTTGTTGCTCGATAGCGAATCCAAGCCGGTGAGTCCGGACATCAGCATTCAGATTCCACCCAGGAACAACGGCAGTTTTACTTCACGGGTGGTGCCGGCCGCTCCCGCCGACGCACCGGCGCAAAAGGATGCGGTGCTTCCGCTTCCCGCGCCCCAGCCCGCCAAACCTGCCGCACCCGCAATCGATAAGACCGGGAGCAAAGCTTATGTGGTGCAGCTCGCGGCTTTTTCCAGCGGCGAGAAAGCGAAGCAAATGCAGCAAAAGCTCGCCGCCAGCGGTGTGCGCGCGTATACCGAAGTGCTGAAAACCGCGGAAGGAGAAAAAACCCGGGTGCGCGCCGGTCCGTACGACAGCCAAGAGGCGGCGGAAAAAGCGCTGGACCGTCTCAAGACATTGGGCATTGACGGCGTGGTAACCTCGAGGTAGACGATGACAATTTTCGATCTCGCGGTGGTTTTGATTATCGGTTTGTCCTTGCTGTTGAGCGTGATTCGCGGTGCGGTGCGCGAAGTGTTGGCGCTGACGGCCTGGGTGGCGGCATTCTGGGCCGCGCAAGCGTATGCGGTGGAGGCGGCGGCGCTGATGCCAGGCGCCTTGAGCAACCCAAGCTTGCGGCTGATGACGGGATTCGCGGTGATTTTTTTGACGGTGCTGGTGATCATGAGCCTGCTGGCGATGGTGTGTTCCCGCTTCGTGAAGGCCACCAGCCTGAGTGCCGCCGACCGCGCGCTGGGCGCGGTATTTGGTTTGTTGCGAGGTTATCTGATGGTGGTGATATTGGTGCTGCTGGGAGGGCTTACCTCGCTGCCCAAGCAGCCGCAGTGGAAAGACGCCTTGTTCAGTTCGTCGCTGGAGCGAGTGGCCGTCTACATTAAAACCTGGCTGCCCGAAAATCTGGCGAAACGGATTACTTACTCATAGGAAACCGGCATGTGCGGAATTCTCGGTGTAGTGGCAAAAACCCCGGTCAACCAGCTGCTGTATGACGGCTTGCTGGTGTTGCAGCACCGCGGCCAGGACGCCGCCGGCATCGTCACCGCCGAAGGCAGCATCTTCCACATGCACAAAGGCAGCGGCATGGTGCGCGACGTGTTCCGCACCCGCAACATGCGCGAGCTGCAGGGCAACATGGGTATCGCCCATGTGCGCTATCCCACCGCCGGTTGCGCCGACGCGCCCGCCGAAGCGCAGCCGTTTTATGTCAATTCGCCGTTCGGCATCGTGCTTGGCCACAACGGCAATCTCACCAACTCCGAGCAACTGAAGCGCGATTTGTTCCGCCAGGATTTGCGCCACGTCAACACCAATTCCGATTCCGAAGTATTGTTGAACGTGCTGGCGCACGAACTGCAGGAGGCCTGCGGCGGCCGCGCGCTGGATGCGCCGACCATTTTCAGCGCGGTGAGCGGCGTCTACCGCCGCTGCCGCGGCGCCTACGCCGTGGTGGCGATGATCGCCGGTTACGGCCTGCTGGCGTTCCGCGATCCGCACGGCATCCGCCCGCTGGTGGTGGGGCAGCGCAAGAGCGAGCGCGGCGTGGATTATCTGGTGGCGTCCGAAAGCGTGGCGCTGGATACCTTGGGCTTCGAACTGCTGCGCGACGTGGCGCCGGGCGAAGCGATTTTCATCGACGACCAGCGCAATTTCTACAGCAAGCAATGCATTCCCGATGCGGCGCGCCATCCCTGCATTTTCGAATATGTTTATCTGGCGCGTCCGGACTCAGTGATAGACGGCATTTCAGTGTATGAAACGCGCCTCAACATGGGCGAGAGCCTGGCCGAAAAAATCAAACGCCAGTACCGCGATCTGGATATCGACGTGGTGATCCCGATTCCCGATTCCAGCCGCCCGAGCGCGATGCAGTTGTCGCTGCATCTGGGCGTGCCGTATCGCGAGGGCTTCATCAAGAACCGCTACATCGGCCGCACCTTCATCATGCCGGGACAGGCGGTGCGCCGCAGATCGGTGCGCCAGAAACTCAACGCCATGAGCGTGGAATTCAAGGGCAAGAGCGTGCTGCTGGTGGATGATTCCATCGTGCGCGGCACCACCAGCAGTGAAATCGTGCAAATGGCGCGTGAAGCCGGCGCGCGCAAAGTGTATTTCGCTTCCGCCGCGCCGCCGGTGCGCTTTCCCAATGTATACGGCATCGACATGCCGACGCGCCAGGAACTGATCGCCAACGGCCGCAACGAAGACGAAGTGGCGCGCGAAATCGGCGCCGACAAACTGATTTACCAAGACCTGGAGGCGCTGGTGGCGGCGGTGCGCAAAAGCAATCCGCACATCATCGAATTCGAAACCTCCTGCTTCAGCGGCAACTACGTTACCGGCGATGTGTCCGCGGAATATCTCGCTTATATCGAAGCCCAGCGCCGCGACGGCGCGCGCAAGCAAAGCGAAGACGCCGCTTCCAGCAACCAGCTCGATTTGAATTTGCTTTCGGTGGATTGACAATTTGATTGCAGCAGAGTAATTTAACTCACGCGCCGATTTGATATCAGCTTGCGGGCGCGTTACAAATACCGCTAAAGCGAGGCCAACCCGGTCCGCGCAAGCTGCCGGGTTTTTTGTTTTTGTGGGAGCGAAAATGTCTGACGATTACCAATTGCAAACGCTGGCGCTGCGGGCGGGCACGCGGCGCACGCCGTTCAACGAGCATTCGGACGCGCTGTTTCTCACTTCCAGTTTCGTATTCGACAGCGCGGCGCAGGCGGCGGCGCGCTTTGCCGGCGACGAGCCGGGCAATATTTATTCGCGCTTCACCAATCCCACCGTCGATGTTTTTCAGGAGCGCCTGGCCGCGCTGGAAGGCGCGCAGTGCTGTGTCGCCACCGCCTCCGGCATGTCCGCCATCCTGGCCTGCGTCATGGGGCTGCTCAAGAGCGGCGATCACATCATCGCTTCGTACAGCATTTTCGGCGCCACGGTGCAGCTCTTCACCAACATCTGCGCGCGCTTCGGGCTGCAAACCACTTTTGTTTCCGCCACCGATGTGAAAGCGTGGCAGAAAGCGCTGCAACGCAACACCAAAATGCTGTTTCTGGAAACGCCTTCCAATCCGCTCACCGAGATTTCCGATATCGCCGCCTTAAGCCGGGTGGCGAAAAAAGCCGGCGCCTGGCTGGTGGTGGACAATTGTTTCTGCACGCCGATGCTGCAGCGCCCGCTGGAATTCGGCGCCGATATCATCATCCATTCCGCCACCAAATATCTGGAAGGCCAGGGACGGGTGCTGGGCGGCGCGGTGCTGGGCCAGCGCGCAGTCATCATGGACGGCGTATACAGTTTCTTGCGCACGGCCGGGCCGACCTTGAGCGCGTTCAACGCCTGGGTGCTGCTGAAAGGATTGGAAACGCTGAAAATCCGCATGGATGCGCATTGCGCCAACGCGCTGGAGCTGGCGCGCTGGCTGGAGAAGCAGCCGCAAATCGAGCGCGTGTATTATCCGTGGCTGCCTTCGCACCCGCAGCATAAATTGGCGCGGCAGCAGCAGCAAGCCGGCGGCGGCATCGTGTCGTTCAGCGTCAAGGGCGGCAAGCCGGCGGCGTGGCGGGTGATAGATGCGACGCGCATGATTTCCATTACCGCCAACCTGGGCGATGTGAAAAGCACCATCACGCATCCGGCCACCACCACGCACGCGCGCATCTCACAAAATGCGCGCGACGCGGCGGGAGTAAGCGGTGGTTTGCTGCGCATCGCAGTGGGGCTGGAAGCTATAGCGGACATCAAGAACGACATCGCGCGCGGCCTGAAAAAAATCTGAACATGGCTCAAATTGAAAATTCTTTTGCCTTGCCCGCCAACCTGCCGGCGCCGCGCGACGACGGCGCGTGTGATCATCTCACCGGCATGCGCCTGCCGTCGCTGACCTTGCCGGCGACCGATGGCGAGAGGATTGATTTATCAACCCTGACTGGGACCACTGTTCTCTACTGTTATCCGCTTACCGGCAGGCCGGGGCGTGAACTGCCGCCAGGCTGGGATGAAATTCCCGGTGCGCGCGGCTGCACGCCGCAGACTTGCGCGTTCCGCGATCATCATCAGGAATTGAAAAAACTGGGCGCGCGGGTTTTTGGATTAAGCGCGCAAAGCACCGAGTATCAGCAAGAGGCAGCGCAAAGATTGCATTTGCCGTTTGCCTTGTTGAGCGATGAGAAACTGGATTTCGCGCGCGCGTTGCGCTTGCCGGTATTTGCAGTGGAAGGCATGACGCTCATCAAGCGGCTCACCTTGATAATACGCGGCATGCTGATTATAAATACATTTTATCCGGTGTTCCCGCCCGATGAAAATGCCGGCGCTGTATTGCAATGGCTGGAGAAAAATCCGCAGCAATAATAATTCTCTAGCTTGGCGCGCTGTCGCGCCAGGCGGGAAGCGCGCTGATGCGCGCGTACCAGCGTTTGATGTTGGCATAAGGCGCAACCGGCATCTGCGCCGGTTCCGAGTAAGCAATCCACGCCGCCGCGGCGAAATCCGCGAGTGTCAAATTGGTGCCGGTCAGATATTCATTTTTCCTCAGCTGATCATCCAGCACCGTGGCGAATTGCTGGAACGCCGCCGCGCCTTCCTTGAGCCGCGCCGCGTCCGCTGCTCCCATGCCCATCATTTTCTTGATCATGTTCTCCCACAGATACAGGCCGCACGCCGGGCCCCAATGCGCTACAGTCCAGCACAGCCAGCGCGAAATATCGGCGCGCGCCCTGGGACTTTCCGGCCACAGGCTGGTGCCGGGTTTTTTCGACGCCAGGTATTCCATGATGGCGATGGATTCCCACAGCACGAAATCGCCGTCCACCAGCACCGGAATCTTGCCGTTGGGATTGAGTTTGAGAAATTCAGGCTTGCGCTGTTCGCCTTGCGCGAGATCAACCGGCACGATTTCCAGCGGCAGATTAAGATGCCTGGCCACCGCCACCACTTTGCGGCTGTTGGAGGAAAAAGTCAGCGTGTGCAATTTCATGCCCGTTCCTTTGCAATGAGTTTAGAGTTTGATCACGCCGCAGCCGGATTCATCGCAGCGCAGCACCTCGCCATGCCGATACCAATCGGACAACACCCAGCGCTCGCAGTTCTTGCCGTCCACCATGTGCTGGTGCCGGGCCGGGCGGTGGGTGTGGCCGTGGATCAGGCGCGGGTAGCCGTGCTCGCGCAGCACGATTTCCACCGTGCCCGGATTCACATCCATGATGGTTTCCGATTTTTGGCTTTTGTCGAGTTCGCTTTGCGCGCGCGCTTTTTCAATCACCGCTTTGCGCGCCGCCAGCGGCTGCGCCAGGAAGTCTTTTTGCCAAACCGGAGTGCGCACCTGGGCGCGGAAAGTCTGATAAGCGGTGTCATCGGTGCACAGCGTATCGCCATGCATCAGCAGCGTGGGCGTGCCGTATAAATCAATCAGGCTGGGGTCGGGCAGCAGTTTAGCGCCGCAGGCGCGCACGAGTTCCCCGCCCATCAGAAAATCGCGGTTACCGTGCATGATGTAAAGCGGCACGCCTTGCTGCGTCAACTCGCGAAACGCGGTGATGACCTGGGTGTTGAAAGCATCACCCAGATCATCATCACCAGCCCAGTATTCGAACAAGTCGCCCAGTGCGTAAAGCGCCTGCGCCCGGGGCGCGATGCTTTGCATGAAAGTGAAGAATATGCGGTTGATATGCGGGCGGCTCAGACACAGATGCAGATCAGAAATGAACAGCGTCGGTTTCACGGTGCGGGGTCAGACGACTTCAGCGCGCTCGATGATGACATCCTGCAGCGGCACGTCCTGCTGACCGGCGCGCATGCCGGTTTTGACTTTCCTGATTTTATCCACCACGTCCGCGCCTTCGCTCACGCGCCCGAACACGCAATAGCCGTAGCCTTGCGGCGTCGCCGCACTGAAGTTGAGAAAAGCATTATCGGCGACGTTGATGAAAAACTGGCTGCTGGCGGAATGCGGGTCGGAAGTGCGCGCCATGGCGATGGTGTAGGCCGCGTTTTTGAGCCCGTTGCCGGCTTCGTTGCGGATGGGCTCCCGAGTGGCTTTGTTTTTCATTCCCGCTTCCAATCCACCGCCCTGAATCATGAAGCCGTCGATCACGCGGTGAAACAGCGTGTTGCTGTAAAACCCGCTTTCCACGTATTGCAGAAAGTTGGCCACGGTGAGCGGCGCTTTTTCCGCATCCAGCTCAAGCGTGATGGCGCCGTGGTTGGTGTGCAGTCTGACCATTTATTATCCTTTGCCGCGCGGGAGCAATTGCCAGCTTGCTTATGCCGCACCTTCGTAAACAATTTTCCAGCGCTTGCCTTCCTGGATCCAGTATTGCCGCTTCTTTATTTTATTGGTGAGATTGTTGCTGGAGTAATCCTGCTCGAAACTGACCACCGCCAGATTGTCTTGTCCGGGGTAGAGAAACATGCTGACACTGGAAATCCCGACCTTGATCCAGGTTTTGCCGGCATTGATATGCCGCTTTTGCGCCGCCCATTGACTGAAATTCTGCCGCTTGGCGGAGAAGTTTTTCGCATAGTGGTCCAGGTAAGCCTCGCTATCGCGGCTTTCCCAGTCGCGCCGCCAGGCTTCGAGCTGCTGCGCTAGCGTATCGCGCTGCTCGCGCCAGACCGCGGAATCCACCCATTCCACCTGCTCGCTGATGATGACCGGCGTCAAACCGATTTGCAGGTTTTTGGAAATCGCCTGCAGATCCTGATTGGTGAGCACCACGCAGCCGTTGCTCGCGCGCGGCGGACGGCTGTAGGTATCGCTGGGCGTGCCGTGCAGCCAGATGCCGTGGCCGTTGCGGCCGTGCTGGCGGTCCCACTCATTGGGGTAGCTGATGGGGTAAGCGCCGGTGCCGTAAAAATCGGACAGCCTGGATTTGGGCAGATTGGCGGTGACGAAATATACGCCGAGCGGCGTGCGCTGATCGCCTTCTTTCAGTTTTTCCGAACCGTTCTTGCCGCTGCTGATGTAGTAATCGGCGACCTAGCGCGGCTCGCCGTCGACATTCTGGTAGAGATACAGCGAAGACAGCGAAATATCCACCACCACCGCATAGTGCTGCCGCGGCTGCATTTGCAGCAGATATTTGGGCAGGCGGTCCGGCGCCAGCGCGTGACGCTGGCGCTGCAGGCGCGCCAACGCTTCTTCGCGCAATGCAGCCACGCGCTGGCGCGGTGCGTTCGGCGCGTCGCCCAGAGTGTTGAGCGGTCGCGCGCGCGCCAGCAGCAAATCGCCCTTGATCAGATGCAACAGACGGAAGTTGGGATAGGTCTTGAGCGCGTCGTCTATTTCCCGCATCGCCGCGCCGAGATTATTGCGGCTGATTTCCATGATGCTGTTGACCAGCAGCTTCTCCGGAGTGGGCAGCGGATATGCCAGCGCGGCCTGCAATAACTGCTCGTTCATCGAGGACGCGCTGCCGGCGAGAATCAAGGACAAGGCCGCGCCGCAGGCGCATTTACCTGCCGTCGCCAGAGAACGCCGAAGACCTGCGCTCAACGGCCGACCCGTTCCGTTTGAATCAGCCATTTGTCCCCCGCTTTGACGAGGACCAAGGTTTTGGTGGATGTGCTTTTCAGCGTGTTGGAGCGATAACCCTGCTTGAATTTCACGCTGGCATGCGTGGCATCGTCGAGCGTGATTTTGGGATCCAGCACCGAAATCTGTATCGCTTTGGATTTGGAAATGCGCTGCTTGCGCGAATTTTCCCAGGCGGCGCGGTTCTCATCGCCGGGAGTCTTGAAATCCGCGGCATAAAAAGCGAGATACGCCTCGGCGTCGCCGCGCGACCAGGCCTTGGCCCAGTCCTGCACTGTCTTCAGCACCTCGTCATCGCCGTTTTTGGCCGGGCTTGCGGCGGGTTCGGGAGCGGGGCTGGTTTTGGGCGCCTCGGGCGCGGCAGGCTTGGTTGCGGCCACGCTGGGGGTCGCGGGTTTGCTCGCTTCGGTTTTCGCCGCGACCTTAGCGGCGCGCGGGCTGCCGATGAAAAGGTCTTTGATGAGTTCGAGCTTGGTCTGCGCGGTGGTGTTGTTCTTGTCGAGTTGCAGCGCTTTGTCATATGCCTGGGTGGCGAGCTTGGCGTAAATATCGCCCAGGTTTTCATGCGCGGTGGCGTAGCTCGGATGGGTGCGTATCGCCGATTCCAGCGCGGTGCGCGCTTTGTCGTACTGGCCCTGCGCCGCGTACAGCACGGCCTGGTTGTTATAGGGTTCAGGCAATTCCGGGTAATCCTCGGTCAGCCCGGTAAAGACCTTGATGGCGTCGGCCTGTTTATTCTGCTCGGTGTAAATCAAGCCTTGCAGAAAGCGCGCCTTGGCATCCTTGGGATGAGCGGCCAGGAAGCTCGTCACCTTGTCCTGCGCCTGGGTGTAG
>JBOIFQ010000189.1:0-1976 GCA_050741655.1 Burkholderiales bacterium
AAGTAAAAGTGCCCGACATCGGCGATTTCAAGAACATTCCCATCATCGAGCTGCTGGTCAAGCCGGGCGACGCGGTAAAGCAGGAAGATCCGCTCATCACGCTGGAATCGGACAAAGCCACCATGGACATTCCTTCACCTTACAGCGGTGTGGTCAAGGCGCTGAAGGTGAAAGCCGGCGACAAGGTTTCCGAAGGCTCGGTGGTGCTGGCGATTGAAGTGAGCGAGAGCGCGGCGGTTGCCGCGGCGGCGCCGGCAAAAGTTGCTGAGACGGTGAGTGCCGTGCCCACGCCAGTAGCAGCGCCGGGCGCGCCGCCCTATGTTCCGTCTCCTCCCCCTACGCTGCCGCAAATGCCGGAGCATCCAGGACAGCTTGCTCACGCCAGCCCTTCGGTGCGCCAGCTCGCGCGCGAACTAGGTGTGGATCTTAATCAAGTGGCCGGTTCCGGACCGAAGAGCCGCATTCTCAAGCAGGATGTCCAGGCATACGTGAAAGGCGAATTGTCGCGGCCCAAAGGCGGCGCGGGTTTCAGCTTGCCGGAAATGCCGCTGGTGGATTTCGCCAAATTCGGCGCCATCGAGAGCAAACCGCTGTCGCGCATCAAGAAGCTGGCGGGAGCGAATCTGCACCGCAACTGGGTGAGCATCCCGCATGTGACGCAGCACGACGAAGCCGATATCACCGAACTGGAGGCATTCCGCAAAGCCAACAGCGTGGAAACCGAAAAGCAGGGCTTCAAGCTCACCATGCTGTCGTTTTTGATCAAGGCCTGCGTCACGGCATTGAAGGCGCATCCCGAGTTCAATGCCGCGCTGGATAAATCCGGCGAAAATCTGATTCTGAAAAAATATTTTCACATCGGTGTGGCGGTGGATACGCCCGATGGCCTGGTGGTGCCGGTGATCCGCGATGCCGATGGCAAAGGCGTGTTTAATCTGGCGCGTGAACTGGCCGAGATCAGCAAACGGGCGCGCGACAAAAAACTTTCTCCCGCCGAGATGCAGGGCGGGTGCTTTTCGATTTCCAGTCTGGGCGGGATCGGCGGCACCGCGTTCACGCCCATCATCAACGCGCCCGAGGTGGCGATATTGGGCGTGTCCAGGGCGGCGCTGAAACCGGTTTACCAGGATGGCCAATTCGTGCCGCGTCTGATTTTGCCATTGTCGCTCTCGTACGATCACCGTGTGATAGACGGCGCCGCCGCCGCGCGTTTCACGGCTTATCTCTGTTCAGTGCTGTCGGACATACGCCGTTTGCTGCTGTAGTGAGCGTACTGAACCCTATCGGCATTTTGGGCGGCACGTTTGACCCGGTGCATTACGGTCATCTGGCGCTGGCAACGGCAGCGGCCGAACAACTCAAGCTCTCTGAAGTGCGCTTAATTCCGATCGGCACGCCGCCACACCGCGCCGCGCCTGTCGCTTCTTCCCAAGCGCGGGTGGATATGCTCAGGCTCGCGCTGGCGGATAAGCCGCGCTTGCGTTTGGATGAGCGCGAAATCGCGCGCTCCGGCCCAAGTTATACTGTGGACACTTTGCATGAGTTGCGCCGGGAAACGGGTGCGGCGCGCGCGCTGGTTTTGCTGCTCGGCGCCGATGCGTTTGCCGGGCTGGCGACCTGGCATCGCTGGCAGGAATTGTTCGCGCTGGCGCACATCGCCGTGGCGCAGCGGCCGGGAACCACGCTCAAGAATTTGCCGCCGGTGCTGGCGCGGGTGTTTGAAAAACGCCGCGCGCAAACACCGCAGGCTGCGAGCGGCAATATCGTGGTGGTGGAAATCACGCCGCAAGACATAGCCGCATCAAACATACGCGCACGCCTGGCCGCGGGGAAAGACGCGCACGATTTGCTTCCGGCGACGGTTCTCGATTATATTCGGACTAATCATTTATATACTGGGGGCGGATGAGAATAGACAGGATGGTAAAAGCCACGGTGGCGGCGCTGGAGGACATCAAGGCGCGCGACATCGTGGT
>JBOIFQ010000190.1:0-3371 GCA_050741655.1 Burkholderiales bacterium
CACCTATACCACGGCGGCGTTCCCGATGCTGACCGGCACGCTGGTGACCGCGGCGGGTTTTCTGCCGGTGGGTTTCGCCAAATCCTCGGCAGGCGAATACACGTTTTCGATTTTCGCGGTGGTGACCATCGCGCTGCTGGTATCGTGGGTGGTGGCGGTGATTTTCACGCCCTATCTGGGCTACCGGCTGCTGCCTGATTTCAAGACGCACGAGCACAAGGACGAGCATGCGGTTTACCAGAAACCGTTTTATCTGCGCTTTCGCCGGCTGGTGACCTGGTGCGTGACCGAGCGCTGGAAAGTGATAGCCATCACGGCGGTTATTTTTGTTGCATCGGTAGCGGGTTTTGGTTTTGTCGAGCAGCAGTTTTTCCCTTCGTCCAACCGCCCCGAATTGCTGATTGACTTGTGGCTGCCGGAAGGCTCCTCGATCAAAGCCACCGAGCGCGAAGTGAAAAAACTCGAAGCCATGCTGGCGCAAGACGCGGACATCGAAAATGTTGTGGCTTACGTCGGCGGCGGTACGCCGCGTTTTTATCTGCCGCTGGACCAGCAGCTCAACCACATCAATTTCGCGCAGTTCGTGGTGTTGACCAAGAGTAACGAAGCGCGCGAAAAAGTTTACGCACGCGCGCAGAAAATTTTCGACACTGATTTTACTCTGCTGCGCGGGCGCGTGAACCGTCTGGAAAACGGTCCGCCGGTGGGCTATCCGGTGCAATTCCGTGTGTCCGGCAAGGACCCCGCGCAGTTGCGCAAAATCGCCACCCAGGTGGCGGAAGTGATGCGCGCCAATCCGCACACCCACAACGTGCATCTGGACTGGAACGAGCTTTCCAAGGTGGTGCGGCTGCAAGTGGACCAGGACAAGGCGCGCGTGCTCGGCATCAGTTCGCAGGATTTGTCTGCCGTGCTCAACTCGATACTCACCGGCTACAGCGTCACCTATTACCGCGAGAAAGATAAATTGATTGAAGTGCTGGCGCGCGCCGAGCCCAATGAACGGCTGGAACTCGGCGACATCAAGGACCTCAACATTCCCACGCGCGGCGGCCGGGCGGTGCCGCTGTCGCAGATCGTCAACATTAATTACGATTTCGAGGAAGGCGTGATCTGGCGCCGCAACCGTTTCCCGACCCTGACGGTGAGGGCGGACATAGGCGACAACACCCAGGCGCCTGTGGTCACCGCGCAAATCGACCCACTGCTGAACTCAATCCGCGCGCAACTGTCGGAAGACTATCACGTCGAGGTCGGCGGCGCGGTGGAAGAGAGCGCCAAGGGCCAGGCGTCGGTGGTGGCGGTGATGCCGGTGATGCTGCTCACGGTGATGACCTTGCTGATGATTCAACTGCAAAGTATTTCACGCACCTTGCTGGTGATGCTCACCGCGCCTTTGGGTTTGATCGGTGTCACGCTGTTCCTGCTGGTGTTTCACGTGCCGTTCGGCTTTGTCGCCATGCTCGGCGTGATCGCGCTGTCGGGGATGATCATGCGCAACTCGGTGATCCTGGTGGATCAGATCGGGCAGGACATCGCGGCCGGCCATTCCGCCTGGGACGCGCTGATCGAATCCACGGTGCGGCGTTGCCGTCCCATCATGCTCACCGCGGCGGCGGCGATACTGGCGATGATTCCGCTCACGCGCAGTAATTTCTGGGGGCCGATGGCGGTCGCCATCATGGGCGGCCTGCTGGTGGCGACGGTGCTCACATTACTCTTCCTGCCCGCGCTCTACGCGGCGTGGTTCAGGGTGAAAAAACCGCTCGAATAAAGTTTTTCCAATCATAATGGAGAAGAAACATGATTTTTCGTGCCGGACAATTTGCTTTGATTTGTGCCGCTGTTTTTGCGCACCCGGCGCTGGCGGAAAGCGCGGCTTCTTACGCTGGAGAATATGTGATGCAGGGAAAGGGTTTCGGCGCCAATGACAGCGCTTATACGGGCACCTGCTCGCTGCAACCCCAGGATCACGGATACCGGGTGTCCTGTTTCAATCAAGACACCCGGCATACTTATGTCGGCAAGGGGCTGGCGCAGGGCGATGTGCTGGCGGTGTTTATTGGCGATGTATTGCAAGGCGATCATAACGCGACTTACGCCGGCGAATATCTGGTTCTTTACCAGCGCAAACCGGACGGCAGCCTGGCGGGCACCTGGCTGCATACCCAGAGCAAGGCCGCCGGCATGGAAACTCTGACCCGGAAAAAATGAGGCTGGATATTAAGATCGTAAAGGTCGAAACAAAACTCCGGCCCCTTTGACTCCTCATGTCATTGCGAGGCGCGATAGCGCCGTGGCAATCTGCTTTGGTTCTGAAAATCGAGATCGCTTCGCTAGATCGCCACACTTCGTTCGCGGCTAAAGGCTCACCGCGATGACGCAGTTGTGTCATTGTGAGATGGCGCAGCCATCGTGGCAATCTCGTTTTATAAAATTCTTTTACAATTAGTTATTTGTCATATCGTCTGATGCTTTTTGCGGGATTTTTTGATCACTAGCATCTCTTAATTACAGCCTGAATCGCTTGCGGTATGATACCGCAAAAGGCAGAATCCGCCAGATTAGGCGCCATTTTTGGTGCGCATTTTTAGTTGGGCCGCAAGCCGACCTTTGGAGGCATGATCAATGAAACCTGCAAAAAAGCCAGAAGATCTCGCCAGGTTCTTCGTAGAAAGAGCCAATGCGGGTGACGTTGAAGGGCTGGTGGAGCTCTATGAGCCAAACGCCGCACTTGCTTGTGGCAACGGGAAAATAGCTGTCGGAGCAGATCAGATTCGCCAGTTCTACAAAGCGTTTCTCGCCAAGCGTCCCCAACTCCGTCCCGTCGTTCAATCTCGTGCATTGCGTAATGGTGATATCGCGCTCACCTCGTCTCGTCTAGGCAACGGCGACACAACCGCCGAGATCGCTCGTCGCCAGCCGAAAGGCAATTGGCTTTGGGCTGTCGATCAGCCAGCAGTCGCAAAAGAAGTGTGAGTTGCTGCCTAACAATAAAACGGAGGTACCGATGCGAAGTCAGATGGAAAAAGCCAGCACATTCCAAGCACGCCACAAACTGGATGGCGCCTTCATCATTCCCAATCCCTGGGACGTAGGGACTGCCCGTTTACTGACACTTCTGGGTTTTGAAGCACTGGCCACTACCAGCGCCGGATTTGCATTTTCTCGCGGGCAGCCGGATAACTCGGTAGGGCGCGATCAGATGATGGCGCACCTCACCGATATCGCCTCCGCCACCGACCTGCCTGTGAGCGCAGATCTCGGAAATGGGTTCGGCGCTACGCCGGATGTGGTAGCCGAAACCATCCGGCTCGCCGCTGCCACTGGGGTCGTCGGCGGTTCGATTGAAGACTCCACCAATCAACACG
>JBOIFQ010000191.1:0-4651 GCA_050741655.1 Burkholderiales bacterium
ATGCTATACTACATCTAGTTTGTTAAACTAGTATATAAAGGTACGCCATGGAATCCGTAGGGGCGTTTGCAGCCAAGACTCATTTGTCCGAATTACTCGATCAAGTCAAAGCCGGGCATAAAATCACCATCACCAAGCGCGGCAAGCCGGTGGCCATGCTGGTTCCGGTGACTTCCGCTGGGGAGCGTGAAGAAATAGCCGAGGCCATCACGCGCATTAAGCATTTCAGAGTTCGATGCAAAACCGGCAAGATTGATATCAAGGCGCTGATCCAGGAAGGCCGGCGCTGATGGCTTTTGTCGTGGATTGTTCCGTCGCGGCGCGCTGGTATTTGCCGGATGAGGCTACCGCCTATACCGACAGGATATTGGAGCGCCTGCGAGTCGAACCGGCTCACGTGCCTGCTCTCTGGATTTCGGAATTTGCCAATGTATTTCTGAAATTGGAACGGCAAAGGAAACTGGCAAGAGGCTTGACGAAAACCATTTTCCAGGAGGCCCGGAATCTGATGTTGGTGGCGGATCGCCAGCCGGTTGATCCCGAAGCGCTTTACAATCTTGCCGGCAAGCATGGCCTCAGCGTTTACGACGCCACTTATCTTGAGCTGGCGTTGCGGCTGAAGACTCCGCTTGCCACCAGCGATGGCGGACTGGCCAGGGTCGCTCGTAGGGTGAATTTATTTTTCAACCCCTAGCTTACAGTGATATGGGATAAGCTCAAGCCGCTCTCAGTGTCTCGACCATGTACATGCTTGATACGGTCCCTGGATTTCGGCTCTCTGCCGTCATTCCTTTATATAACGGATTACGTTATAATTGACTCGTGATTCAGGATTTCCATGACAAGGGGACAGAAAGAATCTGGCGCGGCGAGGTTTCGCGCAAGTATCCCCGGGAAATCCAGCAGGTTGCGCTGAGAAAACTGTTTATGCTGGATAAGGCGCAGACATTAAGCGACCTTCGTATTCCGCCGGCAAACCGATTGGAGCCTCTTCATCGCGACCGCAAAGGGCAACACGCTATCCGAATCAACGATCAGTGGCGGATCTGTTTTATTTGGACTGAAGCCGGCCCAAGGCATGTCGAGATTGTAGATTATCATTAGGAGTGAACCATGGCCAAACTCAAAAACATTCATCCCGGTGAAATCTTGCTTGAGGAATTTCTCAAGCCCATGGACATCAGCCAAAATCAGTTAGCGCGAGCGATTGGCGTTCCTCCGCGCCGCATCAACGAAATTGTCCTGGGCAAACGTGGTGTTTCAGCCGACACTGCCTTGCGCCTGGCAAAAACCTTCGGTACGTCGGTGCAGTTTTGGATGGGGTTGCAGGACGAATACGAACTGCGCGAGGCTGAAGCAGTTATCTCCAAACAGCTTGCGGGAGTGCAACGCATCGCGGCCTGAACCGGCCATTACGCGGCGCGCAGCGCCTCGACGATGTTCATGCGCGCGGCGCGCGCGGCAGGCAGGAAGCCGCCGGCAAAGCCCATCAGCAACGCAAACAGCAGTGACTTGAAAATAATTCCGCCGTTGAGCCTGAAGCTGAAAGCCAGTTCGGAGAAGGTTTGCCAGTTCATGGTGGAGATGGTGACCCACTGCATGAGCGAGGCGCAGCCCAGCCCGATGATGCCGCCGATGATTCCCAGCAGCAGCGCTTCCACCAGAAACGCACGCAGAATGTATTGGCGGCGGAAACCCAGCGCGCGCAGGGTGCCGATCTCGGTCACCCGGTTGGCGACCGAAGTGTACATGGTGATCATGGCGCCGAGGGTGGCGCCGATGGCGAAAATCACCGACAACACGATGCCGAGAATATTGATGAAGCGCGAGAGCATTTGCGACTGCTCGGCATAGAATACCGATTCGCGCTTGGCTTCCACCGTGAGCCGCGGATCGCTTTCCAGCGCCTGCTTGAAAGCGGCGAAACTTTCCGGGCTGTTGAGCTTGACGATCACCGACGAATAGATGGGGCGCCGGAACGCCTGCATCAATTGCTCGGCATCGCCCCAGATTTCTGAATCGAAACCGCTGTTGCCGGCATCGAAAATCCCGACCACCGTCCAGTCGCGCAAGCCAAAGCGCAGCGTGCCGCCGATTTGCGCGCCGTCGAAGCGCTCGGCGATGCCGCGCCCGGCGATGATTTCGGACGAGCCGGGACGGAACAGACGGCCTTCCTTAAGCTTGGCCTGCGGTCGCAGCTTCAGGCCGGTTGGAGAAACGCCGCGCACGATGACGTTGACCGGGCTGCCGCCGCCGCGCTTGGGCTTGGCCACCAGCACCACGATTTCCTTGGAGGCCAGACGCTCACCATCGGCGCCGAACGCTACTTCGGGGCGCGCTTCGATGATGGCCGCGGACGAGCGCTCGACTCCGCTTTGCACTTCGGTCTGCGCGGAACGGCGTATCACCACCGCGTTGTCATGGGAACCGGTCTGCACCAGCGTGACTTTCAGGCCTTCGGCGAGCATGAGCACGGCAGCGAATACGAATACCACCAGCGCCATGCCGGTGACGGTGAGGGCAGTGGTGAGTTTGCGCGTCCACAAATTGCGCAGGGAATAAGAATAAGGAATGTGCATTTATTAATCTTGGTAAATTTGACTCAGGGCAATTCGCCGGGGGCAGCCCGTCCCTGCGGCAGCACCCTCACCCCACCCCTCTCCCACATGCGGGAGAGGGGGTTTTCGTTCCTTCTCCCTCTGGGAGAAGGTCAGGATGAGGGTTTTTAGGATGAGGGCTTGCAGCCATCCGCAGTTTGACTGCAACGCAATTCGTGAGGGACTTCATCAGAGGTTCCTTAATCCTTCCGCGATTTTCACGCGGCCGGCGCGCCAGGCGGGAAGAATCGCCGCGACCGCGCCGACCAGCAGCGCGGCGCCGAGCTGGATCGCCACGGTTTGCCACGACACATAGAAAACCTTGAACAGCGCGCCCATGGCATTGCCGAAGGCGGTGGCGATGGGAAAAGTGCAGGCGATTCCCAGCGCGCCGCCGATGGCGGCAATCGCCAGCGATTCGCCGAAAATCAGCCGGGTGAGAAACGGCGGCGCAAAGCCCAGCGCTTTCAGCGTGGCGTATTCGGAGAGCCGCTCGCGCGCAGTCATGGCCATGGTGTTCGCCATCACCGCCATGATGATGGCGATAATCACGAACGAGACGATTTGTATCGCTACCAGAATCGCTTCGGTCATGGCGACGAAACTCAATTGAAAAGCTTTTTCGGTTTCGGTCAGCGTTTCCGCCAGCGAATTATGGAAGGTCTGGTCGATTTCCTGCGCTACCCTGGCGGCAAGCTCGTGATGAGCGAGGCCGACGATGTACACGCCGACGCTGTTGGCGCGGCGCGGCACGCTGCGCTTCAGCATTTCATTGAGATAATCCCAGTGGAAAAAAAATTGCGAAGTATCGGTTTTCTGCTCGGCACCGTGGTAGATGCCGCGCACGGTGAAGCTCCAGGTGCCGGGATAAATCGTGCCGCGCAGCGGCACCGTGTCGCCCACTTTCCAGCCAAACTGGCGTGCCAGCTTGCCGCCGATGAGCGCGCCTTTGCGGTCGAGGAGAAACGCTTTCTGCTGGTCTTCCGGCACAATATATTCCGGATACAGCTTGAGATACGTCGGCGCATCGATGGCGAATTGCGGGAAAAAGTTTTTTTCGCTGATGTAAACGCCGCCGAACCAGTTGGCGTGCGACACGCCGGCGACGCCGGGAATCCTGCGGATTTTTTCTTGGTAAGTGAGCGGCAGCGGAAACACCAGCGAAATGGCGTTGCGCGTAATCAGCCGCGCCGAAGAAGTGCTTTCCGCGCCGGCGTACCAAGCATCGATCACGGTGCGCAGCAGGCCGAAAGCCAGTATCGCTACCACGATGCCGAGCAAGGTCAGGCCGGTGCGCAGTTTGTGGCGCAGCGTATTGCGCAGGATGAGTTTAAGGAGATACATCAGCCGGGCGCGTGGTTGAGCACGCCTTTTTCCAGATGGTGTATGACACGGGCTTTTTGCGCGGCGTGCGGGTCGTGCGTGACCAGGATGATGGTTTTTCCGAGCTCGCGGTTGAGCCGCGCCAGCAGATTCAAAATATCTTCCGCCGCCGCGCGGTCGAGGTCGCCGGTCGGTTCGTCGGCCACCAGCAGAGCCGGGTCGGTGACCACCGCGCGCGCGATGGCGACGCGCTGCTGCTGGCCGCCGGAGAGTTCGGACGGGTAGTGGGACATGCGGTCGCGCAAACCCATCATCGCCAGCGCCGTCTCCACATGCTGCCTGCGTTGTTTGCCGGAAAGCGGCGTCAGCAATAACGGCAGCTCGACATTCTCGAACGCGGTCAGCACCGGGATGAGATTATAAAACTGGAACACGAAACCGACGTTGGCGGCGCGCCAGTCGGCCAGCGCGGATTCGGAAAATTTGGTGATGTCTTCGCCGTCCACGCGGATTTCGCCGTGGTCGGGCTTGTCGATTCCCGCGATCATGTTGAGCAGCGTGCTTTTACCCGAGCCGGAGGGTCCCATCAGGGCGAGAAATTCGCCGGCGGGAATGTCAAAGCTGATGTCGCTCAGCACCGGGACCCGCTGCTCGCCGCGGCGGTAGGACTTGCTCAGGTTTTTTATTTCGACAATGCTGCGAGTCATTATGAGAAGTCCATTGAGTTCCCC
>JBOIFQ010000192.1:0-4930 GCA_050741655.1 Burkholderiales bacterium
GCTCAAAGAGCTGGAATTGCCGGAAATTCTGCACGACGCCGTAAGCGCCGCCGCCAAAATCAGGAAATTCGAGGCGCGCCGCCGGCAGATGCAATATGTGGGGCGCCTGATGCGCGATGTGGATCCCGCCCCGATTCGCGCCAAGCTGGAAAAATGGCTGGGCAATTCGCGCCGCTACCGCGCGCACCTGCATCTGGTGGAACGCTGGCGCGAACGGCTGCTGGCCGGTGAAACCGCGCTCGCGCAATTGCTCGAGGATTTTCCGCAGGCCGATGCTCAGCGCCTGCAAATGCTGGTGAGCGCTACCCGGCATGAAGCCGCCAGCGGCAGGCCGCCGCGCAGTTTTCGCGCGCTGTTTCACGCATTGCAGCAACTGATTCCCGAACCTCGGCTTGAAGACTCATGAGCGACGAACTTTTAATCGGCCTGGTTTCCATCAGCGATCGCGCGGCCAGCGGCGTGTATCAGGATCAGGGTATCCCCGCGCTGCGGGAATGGTTTAGCGCGGCGCTCGCGAGTCGGTGGAAAATGATTTCGCGCCTGATACCCGACGAACCGGCGCAGATCGAAGCCACGCTGAAAGAACTGGTGGACCAGGCCGGTTGTCATCTGGTGCTCACCACCGGCGGCACCGGCCCCGCGCCGCGCGATGTCACGCCGGAAGCCACGCTGGCGGTGGCGGACAAGATCATGCCGGGATTCGGCGAAGCGATGCGCGCGGTGAGTTTGAAATATGTTCCGACCGCCATACTCTCGCGCCAGGTTGGAGTGATCCGCAAGCAAACGCTGATACTCAATCTGCCGGGGCAACCCAAAGCCATCAAGGAAACACTGGACGGAATTTTCGCCGCGGTGCCGTATTGCCTGGACCTGATCGGCGGACCGTATATCGAAACTCACGAATCCGTCATCAAAGCATTCCGCCCGAAATCCGCAATCCGCAAAAGCGTTTGATGTAAGGCGCGCACGCTCACGGCGACTGTTGCCTGAGCGTGCAAGCTGATGCTAGGATAATTTTCCGCAACTCAATCCATGAGGCTAACCATGTGTTTTAAAACCTTTACTCATTTCAAGAAAGGGCCCTGAAAATGAAAATCAGGTTCCTGGCCTTGTTGTTGCTGTTTTTTTCATCCCTGCTCCACGCCGAAAACGTACTGCGCGTTTCGGCGATTCCCGACGAAGCCCCGACTGAATTGGCGCGCAAGTTCGCGCCGCTCGGCGCTTATCTCGAAAAAGAAACCGGCATGAAAATCGTATGGACTCCGGTCACCGATTACGCCGCGGTGGTGGAAGGTCTGGCGGCAAAGAAAATCGATCTGGCCTGGCTCGGCGGCTTCACTTTCGTGCAGGCGCGGCTGCGCACCGGCAACGCGATTCCCATCGCCCAGCGCGCCGAGGACGAAAAATTCACCAGCCAATTCATCACCGCCTCCGGCAGCGGCATCAAGCGGCTGCAAGACCTGAAAGGCAAGACTTTCGCCTTCGGCTCGGTGTCCTCGACTTCGGGCAGTCTGATGCCGCGCTATTTCCTGTTGCAGCACGGCCTCAATCCCGAGCGCGACTTCAAGCGCGTGGCTTATTCCGGCGCGCACGATGCCACGGCAGCCTGGGTCGCTTCCGGCAAAGCGGAAGCCGGGGTGCTCAACGCTTCGGTATGGGACAAACTGGTGGAATCGGGCAAGGTAGACCCCAAGCAGGTAATAGTGTTCTGGACTACCCCGCCTTATTACGATTACAACTGGACCGTGCGCGGCGATCTGGATCCGGTGCTGGTGAAAAAACTCACCCAGGCTTTCCTCAAGCTCGACCCCACTAATCCCGAGCACAAGGAAATCATGGCGCTGCAGCGCGCCAGCAAATTTATCCCGACCCGGCCGGAAAATTACAAAAACACCGAAGACGCCGCGCGCTCGGCGGGTCTGCTGAAATAGGCCGCACTTGAGCCTTGTGCTAAATCAGATCAGCCTCACCCACACCGGAGGCAACCGCGCGCTCGCCGCTATCAGTTTCGAGCTTAAACACGGCGAGCGCGTGGCCATCATCGGCCCTTCCGGCGCGGGCAAAACCAGCTTGCTGCGGCTGCTTGCGACCTCCATCCGCCCCAGCGCGGGCGAGGTACGGGTGCTGGGTCAAAATCCGTGGCAGCTTGGGCGCGGCAAATTGAGAAGCCTGCGCTGCCGCATCGGCATGGTGCACCAGTCGCCGCCATTGCCAGGGCGGCAGCGAGTGATCACCGCCGTGCTGGCGGGAAGATTGGGGCAATGGCCGCTGTGGAAAGCGCTGGCCTCGCTCGCTTATCCCACCGACATCGCCGGCGCGCAGGCCATGCTGGCGCGGCTGGAAATCGCCGACCGCGTATTTGAACGCTGCGAAAGATTATCCGGCGGGCAATTGCAGCGCGTGGGCATCGCGCGGGTGTTATACCAGCGGCCGGATTTGTTGCTGGCCGACGAGCCCGTTTCCGCCATGGACCCGGTGCTGGCCGACCGCACCGTGAGCGAATTGCAAAACGAAGCGCTGGCGCGCGATATCACGCTGGTGGCGAGCCTGCATGCGGTGGATCTGGCACTGCGCTGGTTCCCGCGCATCATCGGCATCAAGGCCGGCGCGCTGCAATTCGATCTGCCGCCGCTACGGATCACCGACGCCATGCTGCGGGAGCTTTACGCCAGCGAAAACGCGGCGTTGCCGACTCAGGACAACCAGCCGCTGCAAATCGCAGCCCCCGGCCTGCGGCGCAAGCCCGTATGCTATTAGCGCAACGCGATCCGGCCGCACTGCCGCGGATCGCGCTCACGCTCGGCTTGCTGCTGTTGCTTTGGCCCGGACTTCATCTCACCGAATTCAATCCCGCGTTGTTGTTCGAGGCCAACAACCGCAAAACCATAGCTCAGTTCATCGGCAATTTCTTTCCACTCAATCTCTCTGCCGATTTTCTCGGGCTGGTGTGGAAATCCACGCTGGAAACGCTGGCGCTGGCCACCGCCGGCACCGCGCTGGCGATGTTTCTGGGCGCTCCCGCCGCGCTGGTGGTGGCGCGCAGTGTTTCAATTTCGCGTATCGGGCCCGGGCCTGGGCACCGCAGCGGACAATTAATAAGAATTCCCGTGCGCCTGCTGCTGATATTGATGCGCAGCATTCCTGAAATCGTATGGGCGCTGTTGTTCGTGCGCGCGGTGGGGCTGGGTCCCGCCGCCGGCGTGCTGGCGATTGCGATTACCTATGCCGGCATGCTCGGCAAGGTGTATTCGGAAATTCTGGAATCGGTTGATGCGCGGCCGGCGCAGGCGTTGCTGGAATCAGGCAGCGGCCGGCTCGCGGCTTTTTTCTACGGCATTTTACCCGGCACTCTGCACGAGCTGGTTTCTTACAGCGTATACCGCTGGGAATGCGCGGTGCGCGCCTCGGTGGTGATGGGGTTTGTCGGCGCCGGCGGCCTAGGGCAAATGATGGAACTTTCGATGCGCATGCTGAACGGCGGCGAGGTCAGCACCATTCTGCTGGTGTTCCTGCTGTTGGTTCTGCTCGCCGATGCGATCAGCGCCGTTCTGCGCAAGGCGCTGGCATGAGACCGGCGCAGACTTTACTCGCAGCGGCGTTTCTCGCCCTGGTGTGGCTGAGCTTCAGTTTCCTCGCGCTCGATTTGACTGATTTTTTCTCGCCCGAATCAATGGCGCGGATGAAAGCTTATATTGTTGCGTTTTTTCCGCCCGACCTGTCGTCCGCCTATCTCGCGAGCATAGCTCAAGGCACGCTGGAAACATTGGCGATTTCAGCCATCGGCACCGGACTCGCCACGGTTTTCGGTTTGCTGCTCGCGCTGCCCGCCGCCGGGCGCTTCGGCCCGGCGGCGCGCGCCGTCTCGCGCCTGCTGCTGAATTTCCTGCGCGCGGTACCGGAGCTGGTGTGGGCTGCCATCATGGTGCTGGCCGCGGGGCTGGGTCCTTTTGCCGGCGCGCTCGCGCTGGCCGCGCATACCTCGGGCGTATTGGGCAGACTGTTCGGCGAAACGCTGGAAAACACGCCGCGCGAACCCGCGCTCGCGCTTTTGCACAGCGGCAGTCCGCGCGTCATGGCTTTCCTTTACGGCACTTTTCCCGGCATACTGCCGCAGTGCATTTCCTACACGATCTACCGCTGGGAATACAATATAAGGATGGCGGCCATTCTCGGCTTCGTCGGCGCCGGCGGGCTGGGGCAAATGCTGTATTTTTCCTTGAGCCTGTTTCAGCAACAACAGGCGCTCACGGTAATCCTGGCGATGCTGGGCCTGGTGATCATAGTGGATGCGATCAGCGCATGGATGCGCGGGCGTTACGTAAAATAAATGGCTGACTTGCTGCCCGCAATCGAACTCGTCAGTGCAAGCAATCCCGCGGCCAGCGTCATCTGGCTGCATGGGCTGGGCGCCGATGGCAATGATTTTGTCTCGATAGCGGAGGACCTGGGCCTGCCGCCGCAGCTCGTGCTGCGTTTCATTTTTCCGCATGCGCCGATGCAGGCGGTGACGCTGAATAGCGGAATGGTGATGCGCGCCTGGTACGATATCTCGGCTTCCGATTTGTCGTTGCGTGAAGACGAAGCCGGCGTACGCGCCTCGCAGCGCGAGATCGAAAAACTCATCGCGCGCGAAAAACAGCGCGGCATCGCGGCGAATAAAATCGTGCTCGCGGGTTTTTCGCAAGGCGGCGCCATCGCGCTGCAAACCGGCCTGCGCTATCCCGAGCGGCTGGCCGGCCTCGTCGCGCTGTCCGGCTACCTGCTGCTGCCGGACGTGCTGCGCGCGGAGGCCACTGCGGCAAACCGGAGTGCGCCGATCTTCCAGGCACACGGCACGCACGACCCGATGGTGCCCTGCGCCATGGCGCGCGTCGGCTGCGAGCACCTCGTGGCTGCAGGTTACGCGGCGGAGTGGCACGAGTACCCCATG
>JBOIFQ010000193.1:0-2030 GCA_050741655.1 Burkholderiales bacterium
AGCGTGTTGATGGCGGGTATGCCCCACGCCGCCATCGGCGTGAAGGTTTCTTTTATTCCCGGCCCGGAAACCGGCCAGCCGGCGGTGAAATCCGGCCACAGAATTTTGTGATCGAAATCTCCCAGCCAGGGCACGGACAGCACGCGCATATAGAACAAGGCGCCGAAAAAGGCCGCGAAGAACATAACTTCGGAGAAAATGAACCAGCTCATTCCCCAGCGGAAACTCAGATCCACCTGCTTGTTGAATTTGTCCTCTTCGCTTTCGCGGATCACGGTGCCGAACCAGCCGAACATCATATAAATAAGTATTGACGCACCGAGCACCAGCACCCACGGGCCGATCTGCGCCTGGTTATTCATCCACAAGGTCGCGCCCAGCGCCATGCACAACAACGCCGCCGATCCGAAAATCGGCCAGTACGAGGGCGACGGCACATAGTAATGTCCAGGTTGTTGAGTCATGTTACTTCTCCTTAATTTACTTTCAGCCCGGCTGCTTGCGCCCGCCATCCACTTCGAAAAAAGTGTACGACAGGGTGATGGTGTTCACGTCCCTGGGCAGCGCCGGGTCAATCACAAACACCACCGGCATGCGCCGCACTTCGTTCGCCTGCAGCGTCTGCTGCGTGAAGCAAAAACATTGCAGCTTCTTGAAATAACCCCCGGCATAGCGCGGCGCGTAGCTCGGGATCGCCTGTCCGGTCACCGCGTACGGCAAGGTATTTTTCACTTCGTACAACACCTGCATCAATTCGCCCGGATGCACTTGCACGCTGCTGGCGAGCGGGTGGAAATTCCACGCCAACTGCCGGGTATTGGCGTCCAGCTCCACCGTCACGCTGCGTGTACGGTCCACCTGCGTATTTCGCGCCAGCGTGTCCGCCTGCAGGATGCTGTTGATGCCGGTGACCTCGCAAATCTTCTGGTAAAACGGCACCAGCGCAAAACCGAAACCGAACATCGCCAGCGCCACAATCAGCAGCTTTCTCAGCAGCACGCGATTGGCCGGCTTGTTCATCGCCAATGCTGAACGACAAATCCTGTAAAAAACGCCACTGCAACCGCAACCATGATCAGCGCGGTTTTTAATTTGCGCTTGCGCGATGCGGGCTCGTGTGCCATGACTGCCATGCGTTTCTGCCTTACTTCACCAGCGGCGGAGTTTCAAACGTATGGTAAGGCGCTGGTGAAGGCACCGTCCACTCCAACCCTTCCGCGCCTTCCCACGGGTTGGCTGCTGCCTTGGCCCCGCTGCCGCGCACGCATTTAATAACCAGGTACAGGAACAACAACTGACTCAAGCCGAAGCCGAACGCGCCGATGCTGGAAATCATGTTGAATTCGGCGAATTGCGGCGCGTAATCGGGAATGCGGCGCGGCATGCCGGCCAGCCCCAGGAAATGCTGCACGAAGAACGCGACGTTGAAGAAAATCATGGACAGCCAGAAATGCCATTGGCCCAGTGTTTCGTCATACATCCTGCCGGTCCATTTCGGCAGCCAATAGTAAACGCCGCCGAAAATCCCGAACAGCGCGCCCGCCACCAGCACATAGTGGAAATGCGCGACCACGTAATAAGTGTCCTGCAGCTGGATATCCACCGGCGTGATCGCCAGCACCAGGCCGGTGAAGCCGCCCATGGTGAACAGGAAGATGAATCCGATGGCGAACAGCATCGGTGTTTCGAAGGTCATCGAGCCTTTCCACATGGTGGCGAGCCAGTTGAATACTTTCACGCCGGTCGGCACCGCGATCAGCATGGTGGCATACATGAAAAACAACTGTCCCGCCGCCGGCATGCCGACGGTAAACATGTGATGCGCCCACACGATGAAGGAAAGAATCGCAATCGAGGAAGTTGCATAGACCATCGAGGAATAGCCGAACAAGGGTTTTCTCGCGAAAGTCGGGATGATCTGCGACACGATGCCGAATGCCGGCAGAATCATGATGTACACCTCGGGATGGCCGAAGAACCAGAAAATGTGCTGAAACAGCACCGGATCGCCGCCGCCCGCGGCGTTGAAG
>JBOIFQ010000194.1:0-1663 GCA_050741655.1 Burkholderiales bacterium
TGGCGCCGGCGAAGCCATGCCAGCTGGTCTCGCCCGCGGCTGTCAGATTAAAGGTGCCGCTCTCGAATTCCTTATTTTTCCGGCGCACGAAATCCTGCTGCAGCGCCAGCGCTGTCACTTCCGCGACCAGCCGCGCCCAAGTCGGCGCGCCGAACTGGTCGGCCACGATGCGCAATTCCTCGCGCTCGCCGGCCAGGCGCAGGATAGTCCTGAGAAAATTTTTGCCGCGGGCAGCGAATACCCAACTGGTACGGAAGATCAAATGATCGGCGCCGGAAGCCCGTACAGCCTCCTCACCGGCCTGCTTGCTGCGGCCGTAAACACTGGCGGGGTTGAGTGCATCCTGCTCCGAATAGGCTCCAGGTTTCTTGCCATCGAATACGTAATCGGTCGAGTAATGCACCAGCAACGCACCGTGGCGGCGTGCCGCTTTCGCCAACTCATCAGGAGCCGTGGCATTGATTGCCAACGCCAGATCGGGTTCTTGCTCAGCTTGGTCCACTGCGGTGTAGGCAGCCGCATTAATAATCACATCGGGCCGCATCGTATCGACGATCGCACCGAGCAATTGCGGCCGCGCCAGATCGAACTGAGTTCGATCCGGGATCACCACTTGGCCCAAGGGCATCAGCGTGCGGGTAAGCTCCCAGCCGATTTGGCCGGTGGAACCGGTGAGAAGAATGTTTAACATCCGTGAGCGGTAAACGGTAAAGGGTAAACGGAAAAGTCCCAAAAATATCTCATAGCTAAATTCAGTGAACGGTGAGCAGTAAATGGTAAGACCAAACCAGACGAACACCGGACGCAATTAAGCTATGATCCATTTTCGCAATATCCTATTTATTTACCGTTCACCGCTCACCCCTCACTCCTTACCGCTCACCGCTTTTAAGCGAACGTTTCCGCTTTGCCAAAAGGCACGCCCTGTGCATCCTTGGCTGAAATCCGCGGCGCGCCCGCGAGCGGCCAGCGGATACCCAGCGCTGGGTCATCCCAGCGGATGCAGCGCTCGTGCTCCGGCGCATAATAATCGGTCGTCTTATACAGGCATTCGGCGCTCTCCGAGAGTACCAAAAAACCGTGCGCGAAGCCGGGCGGAATCCATATCTGGCGCTTATTCTCGGCGGAGAGCTTGGTGCCGGTCCACTTTCCAAAAGTAGGGGAGGCACGGCGCAGATCCACCGCAACATCGAACACCTCGCCCGCTATCACCCGCACCAGCTTGCCCTGTGGCTGGTGAATCTGATAATGCAAACCGCGCAGCACGCCTTTGGCCGATTGCGAGTGGTTATCCTGCACGAATGTTGCGCCGATGCCGGTGAGTTCCGCAAAGCGCCGCGCGTTGAAGCTCTCGAAGAAAAAGCCGCGTGCGTCGCCGAACACTTTGGACTCCAGTATCAGCACGCCCGCCAGCGTAGTTGGAATAACCTGCATGTTCAAAACACCCTATCGCGCAACAACGCGTGAAGATACTGGCCATAGCTGCTTTGCGCCAGCGCCTGAGCCAGCCGTTCGAGATCAGCATCGCCGATCCAGCCCATGCGCCAAGCAATTTCCTCGGGGCAGGCAATCTTGAGCCCTTGGCGTTTCTCGATAGTGGCGATAAACAGCGAGGCCTCGATCAGCGATTCGTGAGTGCCGGTATCGAGCCAGGCGTGGCCCC
>JBOIFQ010000195.1:0-2872 GCA_050741655.1 Burkholderiales bacterium
GTGTTGATGATCGGGCTGTTGCTTCCGGGAGCAGTGCTGGCGGCGGAACCCGGTCAGAAAGATGCCGCGGCAGTGGCGGCGGAAAACAAGGACACGCAAGTGCAACGCCAGCAGGATCAGCCTTTTAACAATGCGCCGATCTGGCGCGAAGTGCGCTCCGGTGAGGAAAATTTCACCACCACGCGGGGCGTGGAAAGCGGAGTGCTGATTCAGTCCGGCGGCGATACCTGGCGCGCAGTGCGCAACGGCCCGATATCGTTTTATGGCGGAATTTTATTGATAGCGGTGCCGGTGCTGATTTTTCTTTTCTACCGCAGATACGGCGCGCTCAAGCTGCACGGCAAGCCGGCCGGACGCCTGATCCAGCGTTTCAGCGAATGGGAGCGGGTGCTGCACTGGTCCACCGCCATCAGTTTTGTGGTACTTGCCATCAGCGGTGCCGTTATTCTGTTTGGCAAGCATGTGATTCTGCCGATCTTCGGTTACACCTTGTTTTCGTGGCTCGCCATACTCTCGAAAAATCTGCACAACTTTGTAGGGCCGCTTTTCATCTTCTGCGTGGCGGCCATGTTCGTGACCTTCGTCAAGGACAACTGGTGGAAAGCGCATGATTTCCTGTGGTTCAGGAAAGCCGGCGGCATGTTCAGCAAGGAGCATATCCCTTCCGACCGTTTCAATGCCGGTGAAAAATCCTGGTTCTGGTTCGGGGTGTTCCTGCTCAGCATCGTGGTGGCGGTGACCGGGCTGATACTGGATTTTCCCAACTTCGAACAGGGCCGCGGCCTGATGCAGCAGGCCAATGTAATCCACGCGGTTGCCGCGGTGATTTACACCGCCGCCGCGCTGGGGCATATCTATATGGGTACGCTGGGCGTGGAAGGCGCATATGAATCCATGCGCAACGGTACGGTTGATGAGACCTGGGCCAAAGAACACCACGAACTTTGGTATAACGACATCAAGTCCGGCAAGAGCGCGCAGAAACCGGCGGGATCGGCAAGCGCCGCGCAAGCCCGTTCGTAATTTCAGATAAAACCGGAGGAAAGAATGAAAACGTTTTGCAGAATAATCATCGGTGGATTGGCGCTGGCGTTTTTAGGTTCGGCTTACGCGAAACTACCGCCGCTCTCGGAAGAAGCCAAAGTCAAGGCGGCGGAAACCAAAGCCAAAGCCGATCACGGCGATAAGGTCGGCGCATATAAATTATGTTTGACGCAAAACCGTGTTGCTGAGGGTTACTTGAAAGCCAAAGGCGGAAAACCGCAGTTGCCCGCTTGCCAGGATCCGGGACCATTTGGGGCGCCAGCACCGGCCGCCGCCGCTCCCGCACCTACCCAAGCCAAAGCCGCCACGCCCGCGCCGAATAAAAAATGAATTGAATAAACATGTGGTATAAAAAAGCCCGCTTCAGCGGGCTTTTTGTTTTATGCCAGTTAGTTTTATACCAGTCCGTCGAGAATTTGCACTTCGACTGGCGAGCCCGCGGCGACATTGCCTTGTGATTCGGGCAGGATGATGAAGCAATTGGCTTCCGACATCGAACGTAAAATTCCCGAGCCTTGTTCGCCGGTGACGCGCACGCACCACGCGCCATTGTTGTCTTGAGTCAGGATTCCGCGTTGAAATTCGGTGCGACCCGGTACTTTTTTAAGCGCATTCATGCAAGTAGCCTTGAGCGTGGGAATTACGTAATCATCGGTGCGCCCCATCAGGATCAGCAAGGCGTCACGCACGAATTGATAGAACGTAACCATCACCGACACCGGATTGCCGGGGAGACCAAAAAAATGCGCTTTGCCGATCTTTCCATAGGCCAGCGGCCGGCCAGGCTTCATGGCGATTTTCCAGAACACGACTTCACCCAGGCGCGACAACAGGGTCTTGATGTAATCCGCTTCACCCACCGAGACGCCGCCGCTGGTGATGACCACATCCGCCGCATTTGATGCATCCAGCAGCGCGCGCTCAAGACTGGCCGGGTCGTCTTTCACCACGCCCATGTCCATCACTTCCATACCAAGGCGCGTGAGCATGCCGTAAAGGGTGTAGCGGTTGCTGTCGTAAATCTGGCCTTCTTCCAGCGTGCTGCCGATGGAACGCAATTCGTCGCCGGTGGAAAAAAATGCCACACGCAAGCGCCGCTGCACGAGAATTTCCGCAATCCCCAGAGAAGCGAGCAATCCCAGTTCTGCGGGGCGTACGTTTTTGCCTGCTTTGAGCACGATTTGTCCGGCAGCTAAATCTTCGCCGGCCTGGCGAATGTTTTGTCCCGTTTTGTGACCCGCATCGAAGCGGATGTTTTGTCCTTCCGCGCGCGCATGTTCCTGCATGATGATGGTGTCGGCGCCTCGCGGCAGCACTGCTCCGGTCATGATGCGCACGCATTCTTTAGCGTTTATTTTGCCGGCATAAGGCTTGCCGGCAAAAGCGGTGCCGGCAAGATGCATTACCGTTTCACCGCTCGCATTCAAATCCTTGTAGCGCACGGCGTAACCATCCATCGCCGAGTTGATGTGCGAGGGCACATTGATGGGGGAAATAATATCTTCAGCGAGCACCCGCCCCAGCGCGGCACGGATGGCTACTCTTTCCGTTCCATTGATGGGATTGAGATAGGCTTGGATGAATTCGCGCGCCTTGGTGACCGGCATTGAATTGGGATCGTAATCGTCGGCGCAGCTCATTTCACGCAGGGATTTCGCGGGTTGATTCACTGGCTATCCTCGTTAGAAGTAAGGCGTGTCTGGATTGTATGCAGCAGGGCAGGGTAAAACTACCCTCCCGTCACTGACATAAAGCGAATGACTTTAGGGGTGGGGAGGAAGACATTGAAGTCATGGCCCTTGGGTTTGATCCCCATGGACTCCACAAT
>JBOIFQ010000196.1:0-1860 GCA_050741655.1 Burkholderiales bacterium
CTCGCCGCCGGCCTGATGCAGACGCTCGAGCACAAGACCTATACCGAGATCATCATGACGCGGGTCACGGTGCCGGTGGGCGAGGACATCGGTTTCCTGCCCGGCACCGAGGAAGAAAAAATGACCCCATGGATGGGCGCTCTGGAGGATAATCTGGACGTGCTCAACAAGACCGATGATGAAGCGGGGGAATGGGGACGGGCCGCCACGCGCGACTTGATTCGTTCGCGCATCAAGGTAAAATCACTCAATTTCATGCGCGGCCGTACCTTTATCAACAAATTTTTGATTATAGACGAAGCACAGAACCTGACGCCGAAACAGATGAAAACACTGATTACTCGTGCCGGACCCGGCACCAAAGTAGTATGCTTGGGAAATATCGCGCAAATAGATACGCCTTATCTGACCGAGGGCAGCTCGGGCTTGACCTACGTGGTGGACCGTTTCAAAGGCTGGGTGCACAGTGGGCATGTAACCCTGCAACGCGGGGAGCGCTCGCGTCTGGCCGATTACGCAGCGGGGATATTGTGAGCAAAAAAACCGGCTTGAATTTGCGGCACGCGCTATGCGGCGCGCTATTATCGCTGGCGGCGTTTCCGGCACAGGCAGTGGTGAGCATCGGCGATATTTCGGTGCAATCGTTCCGCGACGAGACGCTTAAGGCTTTGGTCGAACTCAAAGCCGATGCCGGAGACACCCTTACTCCGCAATGCCTGTCGCTGGTCAAGCCGGACGCGGAAGCCGATAACAAATTACCGTATTTGACCGATGGCGTGGTAGCGCTTGATCAGCGCGGCGGCAAACAAGTTGTCAGCATCACCACCACGCAAGCGATCAGCGGCGACGGCATTAACCTGATGCTCAAGATTGAGTGCCCGGGGCAAGTACAGATTTCACGCGATTTCACCGTGCTGCTCGGCACGCGCAGCGGCAACGTACTGGCGCTCCCGGCGGCGGCGCCAGCCGCGCCGACACAATCATCCGCATTGCCCCCGCTGCCCGCCAGCGGCGGCTTCTACTGGGACATGCGCGCCGGCGACTCGCTGGCCGACATCGCGCAGAAGATTTATCCCAAGGAACCGCTTTATCAAAAGAAAATGGTGCGCGCCATCATCCGCGCCAATCCGCAGGCATTCCCTGACGGCAAGATGCAGGAGCTTAGTGTGGGGACGGTCATCATCATTCCCGATTTGCGTAGCGTTCCGGCGGTGAAAGTTCCGGAAGAAAGCGGTGCGGATAAGGCACCCGCCAAACCGCAGCGCAAGTCCAGGCCGCCGCCCGCCGCGAAAAACGAACCCCCAGGGGAAAAAACCACAACTAAATCACTCATACGCGGCTCGCAATATCTCCTCAAAATTTCCTGGCAGCTTGATTCTCTTCCCTTCCCCAGCCATTCCGAAACCTCCCGCCAATTCAATCGACAGACAGCAGAAAGCCCTTATCTCGCTAAGATCGCCGAGCTGACGCAAAGGCTTGCGCGGGCCGACTCCGAGCTGGAAAAATTGCGCTTGAAACTCGCGACGGTATTCTCCCGGGCTGAAGAGGTCAAGCGGGCAATTGCGCAATTGGAAACCCTATCCAGCGCAGCCAAAGCCACACCCAATCGCGCGGCAAAAACGCCGCCAAGCGTCGAAAAACCGGCTAGCACAGCGCCGCCAGCGGCAAAAACCGCTACGGCTCCTGAAGTGAAAACCGCGCAGATGCCGGCGCCAATCGTTAAGCCAGCAGCGCCCGCGGTCAAAGCCGCGCCGGCAGCCGAAAAACCCGTGACGCGCCCTGAACAGCAAGACGACATGCTGACCTGGCTGGTGGCAGGAATCGTTATCGTGTTATTAAGTCTGGGCGCGTTTTATTATT
>JBOIFQ010000197.1:0-5944 GCA_050741655.1 Burkholderiales bacterium
CTGCATGCCATGCCGGCACTTCCTCATCCTTAGCCAGCCGGAACCAATAGAAACCATGGCCCGCCAAGGTCAATAAATAAGGCAGCTCTCCGATCGGGGGGAAAGAGGTACGCCCCATGAGCTCGACCGGCACGTAACCCTTGTAACGAATCAGATCGAGCTCCACCGACTGCGCCGAACGCGCGAGATTGGCCACGCATAGAATACTTTTGCCTTCGTACTCGCGCAGGTAGGCCAGGACTTTGCGGTTTCCGGCGCGCAGAAAACTGAGGGTCCCGCGGCTGAATGCCTGGTGCGCTTTGCGCACCGCCAGCAGACGCCGCATCCAATTCAGCAGCGACGAGGGTTCGCGCAACTGCGCTTCCACGTTCATCGCCTGGTAACCGTACACCGCGTCCATGATCGGGGGCAGATACAAGCGCTGCGGATCAGCATGGGAAAAACCGGCATTGCGTTCCGGACTCCACTGCATGGGGGTGCGCACGCCGTTGCGATCACCGAGATAGACGTTATCGCCCATGCCGATTTCGTCGCCATAATAAATGATCGGCGAGCCGGGCATGGACAGCAGCAGGCTGTTCATCAGTTTGATCTTGTCGGAATCATTGTCCAGCAGCGGCGCCAGGCGCCGCCGGATGCCGAGATTGATGCGTGCTCGCGGATCGGCGGCGTACATCTGATACATGTAGTCGCGCTCCTTGCTGGTGACCATCTCCAACGTCAGTTCGTCGTGGTTGCGCAGGAAAATAGCCCATTGGCAGTTTGCCGGAATGTCCGGGGTTTGCTGCATGATTTCGACTATGGGGTGGCGATCTTCCTGGGCAATCGCCATGTACATGCGCGGCATCAGGGGAAAGTGATAAGCGGCATGACATTCATCGCCATCGCCGAAATATTCACGTACGTCCTCCGGCCACTGGTTGGCCTCGGCGAGAAAAAAACGGTCCCGGTAATGGCGGTCCAGTTCGGCGCGCAATTGCTTGAGCACCGCATGAGTTTCCGGCAAATTCTCATTGTTGGTGCCGTCGCGTTCGCAAAGATAAGGGATGGCATCGAGCCGCATGCCGTCGACACCCATGTCGAACCAGAAACGCATAGTCCGCATCACGGCTTTCACCACGCTGGGGTTATCGAAGTTGAGGTCGGGCTGGTGAGAAAAGAAGCGGTGCCAGTAATAAGCCTCGGCCACCGGATCCCAGGTCCAGTTCGAGGATTCAGTGGCGGTGAAAATAATGCGGGTCTCGGGCCACTTCTGGTCGCTATCGCTCCACACGTAATAGTCGCGTTTGTTGGAACCGGCAGGCGCGCGGCGCGCGGCCTGGAACCAGGGATGCTGGTCGGAAGTGTGATTGATGACGAGCTCGGTCACCACCTTGAGGTTGCGCTGGTGGGCTTCGCGCAACAGAATGCGGAAATCGGCCAGCGTGCCGTAATCCGGGTGGATGCCGTGATAATCTGAAATGTCGTAGCCGTCGTCTTTCAGCGGCGAAGGATAGAACGGGAGCATCCAGATGGTGTTCACGCCCAGATCCTTCACGTAATCGAGTTTTTCGGTCAGCCCGCGAAAGTCTCCAATGCCGTCGCCGTTGCTGTCGTAGAAAGCTTTTACGTGCAACTGGTAAATGATGGCGTCCTTGTACCACAACGGGTCGCCCGCGGCCGGCTCAACCGCGTCTGTTTGTGGCGTTAATAATTGCCGATTCATGGCCGCCGTCCTCTAACGTCACATGAAGTAATCGAAATCCCGCTCGCCATGCACGCGGCGGCGCAAACACAAGATGTGGGCGGGCGCCTGATGCGGATCGAGTTTGACGTAATTGCGCGCACCGTGCCACAGGTAATGCGCGCCAGTGAGGAGATCGCAGACCTGGTACGGATGTTCGGCGTCGATGTCGAGTTCGCTCAAGGGAAGTTCCACCCAGCCGGACTGGGTATGATAGGGGTCGAGGTTGACCACGATGATAATCACGTTGCCGAGATCATCGCTGGTCTTGCCATAACAAATAAGCTCTTCATTGGTGACCGGGTAGAATTTCAAATTCCAGTCGTGCTGCAAAGCCGGGTTGTCGCGGCGGATTCGATTGATGCGCCCGATGAAATCCTTCAGGCTGTCCGCCCGGTTGAGATCCCACTGCCGTATCCCGTATTTTTCCGAGTTGAGATACTCCTCGCCGCCAGGGTCGCGCGGCGTATTTTCCGCTAATTCGTAAGCCGGGCCGTAAATACCGTAGCTTGCTCCCAGCGTGGCGGCTAATACCAGACGTGTCATGAATGCGGGGCGACCGCCGAATTGCAGATATTCGGTGAGGATGTCGGGGGTGTTGGGCCACAGATTGGGAAGGAAGTACTCGCGCGTATCCTGTTGCGTGAGTTCGGTCAGATACTCGGTCAATTCGCTGCGGGTGTTGCGCCAGGCAAAGTAGGTGTAAGACTGGGTGAAACCAAGCTTCGCAAGCCGGTGCATGACTTTGGGCCGGGTAAACGCCTCGGATAAAAAAATAATCTGCGGATGCTCGCGTTTCACCTCGCCGATAAGCCATTCCCACAACGCAAACGGCTTGGTGTGCGGATTGTCCACCCGGAAAATGGTTACTCCCTCGGCTATCCAGTGCAGGAAGATGCTCTTTAATTCTTCAAATAATTCGCGCCAAGCTTCGGTCTCGAAGTTGAACGGGTAGATGTCCTGATATTTTTTAGGCGGATTTTCCGCATACTGCACGCTGCCATCGGGGCGCCAGCAGAACCAATCCGGATGTTCCTTTACGTAAGGGTGGTCGGGTGCGCACTGGAAAGCGATGTCGAGCGCGATCTCGATGCCGTGTGCCCGCGCTTTGGCCACCAGATGGCGGAAATCTTGCGCGCCGCCGAGCTGCGGATGGATCGCCTTATGGCCGCCTTCGCGCGCACCTATGGCCCATGGACTGCCCGGGCTCTCGGCAGCGGCGAGCAGAGTATTGTCGGGACCTTTGCGCTGCACGCGGCCAATAGGATGAATAGGCGGCAGATAAAGTACATCAAAGCCCATGGCCACGATGTAGGGCAGGCGCGCCTCGCAATCCTTGAAAGTGCCGTGCACTCCCGCTGCCTCACTGGTGGAACGCGGGAACAGCTCGTACCACGCGCTGAAGCGGGCCCGCACCGGGTCCACCGTGACCACCAGTTCGCGGCCATAGACGGTGGCGTTGCGGCGGTCCGGATTACGCGCCATCAACTGAGCGAGGTCTTGTGAAAGGCCGATCTGGCAGCGTCGTTCGAGTTCGGTTTTATTTAACAACGCCTGATGCAGAACATTCAAACGCTCGGCATCATGGCCTTGAGCCCGCGCCACGGCGGCGGCGACAATTTTCGCCCCGGCCAGGAGCGCTATGGTGATGTCTTCCGGTTCAGTACGCCGGGAGAAATCATGACGCCAGGAGAGAAACCGGTCGACCCAGGCGGTAACGGTGTAGCGGTAGCGGCCGATGGCGGTAACGGTGAACTGGCCGCGCCAGCGGTCGTTCGCGAGCGGCGCCATTTCCACCTCAGTCCACTGCGCCTCTTGCTCCCGGCGATATTTCAGCATGCAGCGCAATACCTCGTTACCGTCGGCGAAAGCATCGGTTTCGACCACCACCGTCTCGCCCTCGATACGCTTGATCGGGAAACGGCCGGCGTCTACTTCCGGCGCGACTTTCTCGATCACCACACGTTGCCGGCTTTCTTCACTCATGGTCACGATTCCGAAGTGCCGCGCTTGAAATAGAGCACTGAAAGCGGCGGCAAAGTGAGCAGCAGCGAGTGATAATGACCGTGCGCCGCAACCGGATTGGCCTCGACCCCGCCAAAATTGCCCTGGCCGCTGCCGCCGTAAACGGGGGCGTCGCTATTCAACACTTCCCGCCAAAAACCGCCTTGAGGGACGCCGACTATATAGTTATAGCGCGGTATCGGTGTGCAATTGCAAACTACCACCACGGTGTCGGCGTGTTTCCCGCTTTTACGCTGGAAACTGATGACGCTTTGTTCCGCATCCTTGAAATCGATCCACTCGAAGCCTTGCGGCGAGAAGTCGAAAGCATAAAGCGCAGATTCGTTGCGGTAAAAACGGTTCAGGTCCTGCACCCAGCGCTGCAGGCCGCGGTGCTCCGGGTATTGCAATACATGCCATTCGAGGTATTCGTCATGCTGCCACTCCTTGCGCTGCCCAAATTCTCCGCCCATGAACAAGTGCTTCTTGCCTGGGTGCGCCCACATATAGCCGTAGAGCAGGCGCAGGTTGGCGAATTGCCGCCAGCTGTCGCCGGGCATCTTGTTGACCAGAGTACCTTTACCGTATACGACTTCATCGTGGGACAGGGCGAGCACGAAGTTTTCCGAAAATGCGTACCAGATGCCGAACGTCAGCAGGCCTTGTTGAAATTTTCGATAAAGGGGATCGTTGGCAAAGTACGCCAGCGTGTCGTGCATCCAGCCCATGTTCCACTTCATGCCGAAACCCAATCCGCCCAGATAGAGCGGTCGCGAGACCATGGGCCAGGCGGTGGATTCCTCGGCTATGGTTTGCACATCCGGATGATCACGGTAAACCGCGAGGTTTAAGTCACGCAGGAAGCTGACCGCGTCCAGGTTCTCGCGTTCGCCATGCACGTTCGGCATCCATTCTCCCGGCTTGCGTCCGTAGTCGAGATAAAGCATGGATGCCACGGCGTCCACACGCAATCCGTCCATGTGATATTTCTCGAGCCAGAACAGCGCGCTGCTGCCTAGGAATGCACGCACTTCGTTGCGGCCGTAGTTGAAGATATAACTCTGCCACTCCGGATGAAAACCTTTCCGCGGATCCTCATGCTCGTACAGCGACGTACCGTCGAAATATACCAGTCCGTGTTCGTCGCCGGGAAAATGCGAAGGCACCCAATCAAGAATCACGCCGATGCCGTTCTGGTGCAGATGGTCGACCAGATACATGAAGTCTTCGGGTTCCCCGTAGCGTGCCGTAGGCGCGAAGTAGCCAGTGGTCTGATAACCCCACGAACCGTAAAAAGGATGCTCGGTCACCGGCATTAATTCCACATGAGTGAAACCCATTTCCTTGACGTATTCCACCAAGCGCGGCGCCATTTCACGGTAAGTAAGAAAACGATTATGCTCTTGCGCAACGCGCATCCATGAACCGAGATGAACCTCATAGATGGAGCAGGGGGCGTTCAGTGCGTTGGCGGCGTGGCGCCGCTGCATCCAATCGGCATCGCCCCATTCATACTCGAACCTCCATACTCGCGACGCCGTGCGCGGCGGTGCCTGGCAGTAGAACGCGAAAGGGTCGCCTTTGTCGACGCGATAGCCGTTGTAGCGCGAAACGATGTGATATTTGTATTCGGCGCCGCGCTTGACACCGGGTATGAATCTTTGCCAAATGCCCGATTCATCATGTCGCGCTGCAAGCCGATGGGCTTGCTTGTCCCAGCCGTTGAATTCACCGATGACGGAAACATGTTCCGCATTGGGCGCCCACACGCTGAACCACGCGCCGGCGACACCGTCATTTTCAGCGATCTGGGCGCCTAATTTGTCATACAGATGAAAGTGCGTGCCTTGCTTAAACAGATAAATATCGTGGTCAGTAAGCAGTCCGCAGCCGGGCAGGGATTTTGATATGCTGATCTTTGTTTTTTTCGACATGGCTTCCTTTCGGTGGCGCTCCAGCCGTTCCCTTTTTACGATCCCGCCTGAATTGAAATTTTTATTGGCGGAAACCGGTATTTCAGGCAGGTTCTTGTGAACGTGGCTGGTCTCAACCCGGTACTGCTTTTGTGCAAGCCCTTCTTTTTTACAAGGCAGTGTTACCAGGGCGGAAGAATCGACAAGCCAAGTCGTGCGCTGACAATTACACCAGAACGGCCTGAGTTGAATAACCGCAGCGAAAGCGGTTCATTGTGAAAACGGGCTTCGTGTTTACGTGAGC
>JBOIFQ010000198.1:0-3849 GCA_050741655.1 Burkholderiales bacterium
GCTTTCACCGCGCCATAAGTGCCGACCGGCATGAACGCCGGCGTTTGCACGCGCCCGTGCGCCAGTGTCAGCATGCCGCGCCGCGCCGGACCGTCGTGAGCTTTGAGTTCAAATTTCATTCGTTAGAAACTTTCACCGCAAGGTACGCGAAGTACGCTAAGGAAAATCTGAATCAAATATATCAAATGCCCTACTTGGCGTCCTTGGCGTACTTGGCGGTTAACGCTTTAAAAACCTTTCACCTAGTCTTGTCTTTCAATCAGCATGGCATCACCGTAGCTGAAAAAGCGGTAGCGATTTTCCAGCGCATGGCGGTAAGCGTTGCGGATATTTTCCATGCCGCCAAATGCCGACACCAGCATGATGAGCGTGGAGCGCGGCAAATGAAAATTAGTCAGCAATCGCTCCACCACCTGGAAGCGGTAACCCGGCGTGATGAAGATATGAGTTTCCCCGCTGCCGGCTTGCAGTTGGCCGCTCGCAGCCGCGGATTCAAGCGCGCGCAGGCTGGTACTGCCCACCGCCAGCACACGTTGGCCTTTTTGCCTGACCTCCTCGATCATTTTCACTGTCGCAACCGGCACGCTGTAGCATTCGCCGTGCATTTTATGTTCCGAAATATTTTCGCTGCGTACCGGCTGAAAAGTGCCCGCCCCGACATGCAAGGTCACATACGCCATGCGCACGCCACGCTTGCGCAGATTGTCCAGCATCGCCGTATCGAAATGCAAACCGGCGGTGGGCGCCGCCACCGCGCCGGGTTCCCGCGCATACACGGTCTGATAGCGCGCCTCGTCCCGCTCATCCGCCGGGCGCGCAATATAAGGCGGCAGCGGGGTGGCACCATGCTGCTCCAGCAACTCAAACACCGTCTGCCCGCTTTCAAACCGCACTTTGTAAAATTCACCTTCACGGCCGAGCACAACGGCACGCATGCCTGGGGCAAAATTCAATACCGTGCCCGGACGCGAGGGGTGGCCGGCATAAATCTGTGCCAGCGCATGCTGCGCATCCAGCACCCGCTCCACCAGCAGTTGCACTTTGCCGCCGCTGGCTTTGTTGCCGAACAGCCGCGCCTTGATGACACGAGTGTCGTTGAACACCATGACATCGCCGGGCGCAACATGGTTGGGCAGATCGCGAAACCATTCATCGCGCAGGACACCGCCGTCGAGATGCAGCAAGCGGCTGGCGCTGCGCTCGGCAGCGGGAGATTGCGCGATCAAATCCTGCGGCAAATCAAAATCGAAATCCGAGACTTTCATTCAGGTAGTAGTCAATTAGGAGTCGTTCGTGGTGATGCTGAGTTTGTCGAAGCATCGAACCATGAACGGCCGCTCCCCTTCGACAAGCTCAGGGCGAACGGCCTATTCTGATCAAACTGATCCACCATATTCATGCAGCAATCTTGCCGGAAAAATCCTTTTTAGTGGATAATCTCGAACTCACCGGAACTTCTGATCGAGCCCCGCGCGGTTGCGGTGTTACCCTCACCCCATCCCTCTCCCGCTTGCGAGAGAGGGAGTGTTCGTTCCTTCTCCCTCTGGGAGAAGGTTAGGATGAGGGCTTGCAGCCATCCGCATTTTGCCAGCAACGCAATCCGTGGAGGACTTAATCAGAGGTTCCTCAGCCGGGATGGCGGAATTGGTAGACGCACGGGACTCAAAATCCCGCGGTGGTGACACCATGGGGGTTCGATTCCCCCTCCCGGCACCAATCAGCTGCTGCAAAACTACTGTGCGGCCGGTCTGCGGTGTTGCAGACTCACTCAAGGCTCACCGTACCCTCTTGTACTGTCTCGCCTTTCGCTCGCCTGCGCCTAGCATCCCGGCCTGCTCGTGACGTTTGCATCGAGCTGATACATTTGCTCGTCCTCTGACCAATAAAAAAGGCGGCTTGATTGAAGCCGCCTTACCTGTTCTAAATTAAATTCAGGCCCGCTGCATCGGAATCTCGTGACGCTGCTCGAGAATGTGGTTGCGCTCGTCCACGTAAATCAGTTCGGGGTGGTATTTTTGCAATTCCAGTTCGGAATAGGTGGCGTAAGCCGCGATAATCAGAATGTCGCCGACACTGGCTTTGCGCGCCGCTGCGCCGTTCACTGAAATGATTCCGGAATTGCGCTCGGCGCGGATGGCATAGGTGGTAAAGCGTTCGCCATTGCTGACGTTGTAAATATCAATCTGCTGATATTCGCGGATATCCGCGGCGTCCAGCAGCGCCTGATCAATGGCACAGGAGCCCTCGTAATGGAGCTCGGAGTGCGTCACCCGCACCCGGTGCAGCTTGGATTTAAGCATGGTTCTCTGCATTGTTTACCCCGCAGAAAAAAATTGCCTAGCGTTACCCGGATTACACAAAAAAATCAATATTATCAATAAGCCGTGTTCTTCCCAACCACGCCGCGGCCAGCACAACAAAACTCTTGTCACCTGCTTTAGCGGGCTCCAGCGTATGGCTTTGCCGCAGCGCAACATAATCCACTCGCCAACCATGCGTGTCAAGCGTTTTTTTAGCGTTTTCCTCAAGCTGCGCAAAGCACTGCTCACCCGCCTGCACTCGCTCCTTTATATATAGCAGGGTCTGGTATAAACGTACCGATTGCTGACGCTCTGGCGGGCTCAGATAAGCGTTGCGCGAGCTTAAAGCCAGTCCGTCCGGCGCGCGCACGGTTTCGCCGCCGATAATTTCAATCGGCAGATTCAGTTCGCGCACCAGGCTGCGGATGATGAAGAGTTGTTGATAATCTTTTTTTCCGAACAGCGCGACCTGCGGCTGCACGATGTTGAAGAGTTTCAGCACTATCGTGGCCACGCCGCGGAAATGCCCGGGGCGAAACGCGCCGCAAAGCTCATCGGCAAGCGGCGGCTCCACCATCACTGTTTGCGGAAAAAGATAAAGCTCTTTTTCATCCGGCGCGAACAATATATGCACGCCGCCGGCTTCGAGCTTGGCGCAGTCTGCTTCCAGCGTGCGCGGGTAGTGATCGAAATCCTCCTTGGGTCCGAACTGCAGGCGATTCACGAATATGCTCGCCACCACGCACGGCGCATGGGTGCGCACCTGACGCATCAGCGCCAGATGACCTTGATGCAGGTTGCCCATGGTGGGAACGAAAGCGCTGCGCGGTTCTGGTCTAAGCCGCGCGCGCAGGGATTCGATGGTGGAAAATATTTCCATGAGCCGCGGGGAAAGCCCGCATCAAAAAGAATGTTCCGCGGCGGGGAAGGTTTTATTTTTTACTTCCCTGACATAAGCCTGGATCGCGGCCTGGATGCTGCTTCTGCCGTGCATGAAATTTTTCACGAATTTGGCTTTCTTCGCCGGGTAAACGTCGAGCATGTCGTGCAGCACCAGCACCTGTCCCGAGCAATCCGCTCCGGCGCCGATGCCGATGGTGGGTATGGCGAGTTTTTTAGTGACTTCCCGCGCCAGTTTCGCCGGCACCGCTTCCAGCACCAGCAGCCCGGCGCCCGCGTGCTCCAGCATTTTCGCCTCCCGCGCCAGGCGCTTCGCTTGCGCACCGGTCTTGCCTTGCACCCGGTAGCCACCCAGCTGATGCACCGATTGCGGCGTCAACCCCAGATGCCCGCACACCGGAATGCCGCGCTCGGTGAGAAAATCCACGGTTTCAGTCATGGCCGTGCCGCCCTCGAGCTTCACCATTTGCGCGCCGGCCGCCATCAGCTCCACCGCGTTTTCGAAAGTCTGCTGCGGACTCACCTGAAAAGTGCCGAACGGCATGTCGGCGATGATGAATGCGCGTTTCGCGCCGCGCGCGACGCAGGCGGTGTGATAAACCATGTCGTCCAGCGTCACCGGCAGCGTGGATTCGTGGCCTTGCAGCAC
>JBOIFQ010000199.1:0-3112 GCA_050741655.1 Burkholderiales bacterium
CACCTGTCCCGAGCCCGGCACCACCAAAGCCAGCTGGATATTGGAAGCGACATGCCTGCCGCGCACGATTTGCGCCGCCGCGCGCAAATCCTCGATGCGCGAATTGGTGCATGAGCCGATGAAGATCTTATCCAGCCCGATGTCCTGTATCGGCGTATTGGGCGCGAGCCCCATGTAGTTGAGCGCGCGCGCCATCGCTTCGCGTTGCACCGGATCGGATACGCTTGCGGGGTCGGGCACTCTGTCATCCACCGTGCCCACCATTTCCGGCGACGTGCCCCAGGTCACTTGCGGCTTGATCGCGGCGGCATCCAGATTCACTACTTTGTCGAAACGCGCGCCGGCATCGCTGTTAAGCGTGTTCCAATACGATACGGCCTGATCCCACATTTCGCCGGTGGGCGCGAACGCGCGGTTCTTGATGTATTCAATCGTCGTATCGTCCACCGCCACCATGCCGGCGCGCGCGCCGGCTTCGATGCTCATATTGCAAATCGTCATGCGCGCTTCCATGCTTAAAGCGCGGATGGCGCCGCCGGCATATTCAATCACGTAGCCGGTGCCGCCGGCGGTGCCGATTTTGCCGATGATGGCGAGCACGATGTCCTTGGCCGTGACGCCGCGCCCGAGCGCGCCTTCCACCGCGATTTGCAGCGCTTTCGATTTTTTCATCTGCAGGCATTGCGTCGCCAGCACATGCTCGACTTCGGAAGTACCGATGCCGAAAGCCAGCGCGGCGAACGCGCCGTGGGTGCTGGTGTGCGAATCGCCGCACACCACGGTCATGCCGGGCAGCGTCGCGCCCAATTCCGGCCCGATGACATGCACGATGCCTTGGCGCGCATCGCGGAAAGGAAAATACGCCTTGGCGCGATGCTCGCGCATATTGGCGTCCAGCGTTTCCACTTGCAGACGCGAAACCGGATCTTTTATGCCCTGATCCCAATTTTGCGTCGGCGTGTTGTGATCCACGGTCGCCACCACCGAATCCATGCGCCAGGGTTTTCTGCCGGTCAGCTTCAAGCCTTCGAACGCCTGCGGGCTGGTGACTTCATGCACCAGATGGCGGTCTATGTAAATCAAGGCCGTGCCATCGGCCTGTTCATGCACCAGATGGCTCGCCCAAAGCTTGTCGTAAAGAGTCTGCGCGCTCATGTGTAACACTCAAAATCCAAATCTAAAATTATCCCATATTCAGACCCGCGGGAACAGGCGGTGTTTCAGGTTTTGAGCGTGAATTTCCAGCCGATGAGGAAAAAACCCAGCAGCGCGCACAACGCCGCCAGGCTGAATGTCAGGCTCGAACCCAAACTTTCCCAAGCATAGCCGCTCATCAGCGCGCCGAAAGTGCCGCCGGCGCCGAAAGTAAGACTGGTGTAGAGCGCCTGCCCTTTGGCTTGATGCCGCCCGCGGAAAAAATGATGAATCGCCGCCACCGCCGCCGCGTGATAGGAACCGAAGGTCGCGGCGTGCAGCACTTGCGCCAGCCACATTGCCGGCATCGAATCCACCAGCCAGCCTATCATCAGAAAACGCGCCACCGCCGCCGCGAAACTCACGGCCAGAATGCGCCGGATGGAAAAATTCCGCAGCAGCCGCGGCATGAAAATGAACACCACCACTTCGCAGATCACGCCGATGGCCCACAGCCAGCCGATCACGCTTTTGCTGTAGCCATGTTCCACCAGATACAGCGAGTAAAAAGTGTAGAACGGCCCGTGCGCCGCCACCATCAGGAAGCAGGCGGCAAACAGCGCCAGCACTTCCGGCCGTCTGAGTATTTGCATCACCGGCTGGCGGTCGCTGTGGTGCGCGCTGATCGCGGCCTCGGGAATATAGCGCGAGAACAACAGAATTCCCGCCATGGTGCCCAGCACCAGCCACAGCAAGGTTTTCACCGGCGCGAAATCCAGCACATAGCCGATGACGATGACGGCGGCGATAAAACCGATCGAACCCCATAACCTCACGCGCCCGTAACTCGCGCTGCTGTCCCCCAGATGGCTCAAGGTGGTGGCCTCGATCAGAGGCAGCGACGCGCTCCAGAAAAAGGCAATCAACGCCATCACCACGAACATCCACCAGAAGCCGGTGCCGAAAAACACGCCCAGATAACACAGGATGCTGAGCGCGGCGCCGATCTGCACGATGCGCACGCGCCGCCCGGTGCGATCCGCCAGCCAACCCCACAGCGTGGGCGCGAAAATACGCATCACCAGCAACAGCGACATCAGCACGCCGATTTCGGCCGCGTCGAAATCCAGCGACTTGAGATACAGACTCCAAAAAGGGGAAAACGCACCGACGAATGCGAAATAAAAAAAGTAGAAGCTGGAGAGGCGCCAATAGGGAAAGTTTTGCACGCCGGATATTTTTAAATTGTGGCAGTCCAGGCTAAATCTGGCGACAGTGCCAGAGCTCAAATTTCGAGAAACAACCCGGGGCAGCCGTTCGGGTTAGTTCCAGATTATAAGATTATAATCCTCGGTGACCGCTCCCAATTTATAGATCATCACGGACTTGCCGTCCATGTTTTCCTCCACCAGCACAGCTAAATTCAAAAGCAAGACCCGGAGTGCATCATTTCCCAACGACGGCTAAATTTCAACTATTGATCATGAAAACCGTTGAAAGGAAACAAATGAACGCATCCACAAAGACTGAAATGCTCGCCGCAGTGACCGTGAGCGACCCACGCTGGGCAGCCGTGGTCGCGCGCGACCCGAAGGCGGACGGCAAGTTCTTTTACCCGGTCAAGGATGTGGCGGAGAGCGTGCCGCAAAACCTCGTGCGTTCTTGGCTCCGCGGGTTGCTGGCTATCCCGCTGCTGATTTTCCCCGAAGCCCGGGCGGCGGAAACGATGCCATCGGGACTTTATGAAGTGACCACTGAAATCGCGATGCCCCATCTTGAAGAGAATCTTCGCTATACCACAACCCGGGAGAAACGCTGTTTAAGCCATCAAGAACTCTCTACAGCGTTTCCGATCCTGAATCACGAATCGCTGAAGGGATGCCGGCTCGACAACGAAAGCCGTCTTGAAAATACCGTTTCCTATCTTTTGGTATGCGAAGGCGGACACGGAACGACTGGCACTGCGCTGTGGGACTTG
>JBOIFQ010000200.1:0-10010 GCA_050741655.1 Burkholderiales bacterium
AGTGGCGGACAAACGCCGCGCGCGCGACGGCAAATTCATCGAGCGCATCGGGTTTTACGATCCGTTGGCGCCGCAAGGTCATGAATCCCTGCGCATCGCGCTGGATCGTATGAATCACTGGCAGGGCCAGGGCGCGCAAGTGAGCGACACCGTGGCGCGGCTGGTCAGACAGCTTGGTGCGCAAAAAAACGCCTGAAGAAATGGTGGCGATGGGGCGAGTTGCCGCTCCGTATGGCGTGCAGGGCTGGATCAAGATCGAACCCTATACCGAAACCCCGGACAGCCTCACCCGCTATGCCGCATGGTGGGTGTGTGACGAGGATGAATGGCGCGAAATCGCCGTTGCTGAAGCCAAGCCGCAAGGCAAAATCATAGTGGCCAAGCTTGCCGGAGTGGAAGATCGCACAGCGGCGCAAGGCTTGAAGGGCGCGCTCATCGCGGTAAAACGCAGTGACTTGCCGCCAGCCGGAAACGGTGAATATTACTGGGCCGATTTAATCAATCTGCAAGTGGTGAATCTGGCCGGCGAAGAACTGGGAACGGTAACCAGCCTGCTCGCCACCGGTGCCAACGATGTGATGCAGGTAATGGGAGAGCGCGAGCGCCTCATCCCGTTCATCTCCCAAGTGGTGCGTGAAGTGGATTTGCAGCACGGCGTGATACGGGTGGACTGGGGGCTCGATTATTAACTTCGACGTCATCACGCTGTTCCCGCAGATGTTCGAGGCGCTGACCGGATACGGGATTACGCGGCGCGCGCGGGAAGAAGGAAAGTATCGGTTAAAGTTCTGGAATCCGCGCCAGTTCACCAGCGATAATTACCATACGGTGGATGACCGCCCTTATGGCGGCGGGCCGGGAATGGTGATGCTGGCGCAGCCGCTGGAACAAGCAATCACGGCGGCCAGGCAGCATCAGAATGAAGCAGGAGTGGCGCGACCCCGAGTTGTTTATTTATCGCCGCAAGGCCGGGTTTTGACGCATTCCCTGGTTATGCAATTGGCAGGTGAGCCCGGACTGATTTTGCTGGCCGGGCGCTACGAAGGCGTGGATGAGCGTTTGGTTTCCCGCCACGTGGATGAGGAAATCTCGCTCGGTGATTATGTGCTCTCGGGCGGAGAGTTGGCGGCAATGGTGCTGCTGGATTGCATCATCCGGCAATTGCCCGGGGTATTGGGCGATGCGCAGTCGGCGGAGCAGGATTCGTTTGTGAACGGTCTGCTGGATTGTCCGCACTACACGCGCCCGGAAGACTATGAAGGCATGGACGTGCCGCAGGTTTTGCTCTCCGGTCATCATGCGGAAATCAGCCGCTGGCGGCTGAAGCAAATGTTGGGGCGGACCTGGCAGAGGCGGCCGGATTTGTTCGCGCAGCGCGAGTTAAGTGCCGAAGAGCGCAAGCTCCTCGATGAATTCAAACAGGAACAGGGTAAGGAGTAAACAATGAATCTGATCAAACAGCTCGAGGCCGAGGAAATCAAGCGGCTCGGCAAGACCATACCGGAATTCGCCCCCGGCGATACCGTGGTGGTGAACGTCAACGTGGTGGAAGGCGAGCGCAAGCGTGTGCAGGCGTATGAAGGCATGGTGGTGGCGAAACGCAGCCGCGGACTCAATTCCTCTTTTATCGTGCGCAAGGTCTCGTCCGGCGAAGGCGTGGAGCGGACTTTCCAGACCTACTCGCCGCTTATCGCCAGTATCGAGGTGAAGCGCAAGGGCGATGTATCGCGCGCCAAGCTTTATTACTTGCGCCAGCGCTCCGGCAAGTCGGCGCGCATACGCGAGAAGCTGGAGCGTCAGATCGAGGACGTTCTGCCGGAAATACCGCCACAGTAAGCGGACTTTTATTTGCGCGCCGCGGCGGAATTTAACCAGAGCGGGAATAAAACAAGACACCAAAACGCAGTATGAATGGCTGCTCAAGATAAACAAAAATAAGGCGCGGCTGGAAGCCGTCAAATATGAGTTGAAGCAGCTGTAGTTTGGCGCTATCTTTGGTACATGCAAAAAACTCAAGATGAATACCAGGCCAAACTCAAGACGCCGTTTGCCGTGCTTGGCATCAGACATGAAGGCGAATGCCTGACGCGGATTGATTTCCTGCCACTTCAGACTAAAACCCTGGCGCCCCGAACCAGATTTGCCGCCAAAGTATGCCGCTACCTGGAAGCTTATCTGCGTGACCCCGACACCCGTTTCAATCTGCCGACGCGTCTTAAAGGCACACCTTATCAGCAGCGGGTATGGCAGGCGATACAAAACATTCCGCGCGGCCGTACTCTCACTTACGGCGAAATCGCGCGCAAGCTCATTTCCGGGCCGCGCGCGGTGGGACAGGCGTGCGGCGCCAATCCGATTCCCGTCATCGTGCCCTGCCATCGCGTGTTGGGGAGCGGGCATCTGGGTGGTTTCATGAATTGCGATGAGGGTGATCCGCTGGCGATCAAGCGCTGGTTGCTGCAGCATGAGCAAGGTTGAAAGCCTGCTCGACGAATTCTGCGACGCCCTGTGGCTGGAAGACGGGCTCGCGCCCAATACCCTGGCGAGCTACCGCAGCGATTTGCGCAAGTTCGCGCAGTGGCTGAGCAAAAAAAACCGCATACCCTTGCTGGAAACGCGCCAGCAGGACATCGAGGATTTTCTTGCACATCAAGTGCTCTCCGCCAAGGCGCGGGCACGCACCACCAGCCGCGAACTATCCAGCCTCAAGCGTTTTTTCCGTTATGTCTTGCGCCAGGGACGTATCAAAACCGACCCGACCTTGCGCATAGAAGCGCCCAAATTGCCGCGCGGTCTGCCGAAAAGCCTGACCGAAGACGATGTCGTGTCGCTGCTGAATGCGCCGCGGCTTGACACCGCGCTGGGGCTGCGCGATCGCAGCATGCTGGAAGTGCTCTACGCCAGCGGTTTGCGCGTGTCCGAACTGGTCAACTTGAAAATTTCGCAAGTGAGTCTGGACATGGGTGTGGTGCGGGTGATGGGCAAGGGCTCGAAAGAGCGGCTGGTGCCGCTGGGGGACGAGGCGCAGGACTGGATCAAACGTTATCAGGATCAGGCACGGCGGGATTTGCTTAAGGGAAAAACCAGCGACGCGCTGTTTGTCACCGAGCGCGGACAAGGCATGACGCGCCAGGCATTCTGGTATTTGCTGCGCCGCTATTGCACGCATGCCGGGCTGGCCAAAGCGGTTTCACCGCATACTCTGCGCCATGCTTTTGCCACGCATCTGCTCAATCACGGCGCGGATTTGCGCGTGGTGCAATTGCTGCTCGGGCACGCCGACATTTCCACCACGCAGATTTATACCCATGTGGCACGCGAGCGCTTGAAACAACTGCATGCGAAGCACCATCCTAGAGGGTGACAAGTGACAAGTGACGAGTGACAAGAAATTGAGTTTCCTTGGCGTCCTTTGCGGTTAAAGTCGTTAATCCCGCCGTCCGCGCTCTATGGTCACGCCCAAACGCTTGATGCCACGCATCAGTCCCAGCTTGGCCACGCTGACTTTCACCCATGGCGCGCCGAATTCCTTCATAATCAGCCCAGCGAGATGTTCGGCGAGCCGCTCCAGCAGCAAGAAATGCTGCTCGGATAATGTTTGCCGCAGTCGCGCCACGACTTTGCCGTAATCAATGGTGTCGTTGATCGAGTCGCTTTGATAAACCTTGCTATGCGGAATGCCGATTTCCAGATCGAGCTGTATGGTTTGCGGCACTTTGCGCTCCCATTCGTAAATGCCGATGAGAGTCTCGATTTTGAATTCGTTGATGAAAATGATGTCCATGCGGCGCGGGCTTTTTTAGCCGGTTAAGCGGGCAAGGCGGATTGTAGGATATTTGCCATGGTGACGATAGTTTTTATTGCGGGCGCGTACTTGCTGGGCTCGATTTCATTCGCGCTGCTGACGAGTTACTTTCTTCGCCTGCCAGATCCGCGCAGCTACGGCTCGAAAAATCCCGGCGCCACCAATGTGCTGCGCAGCGGCAAAAAAGCCGCCGCCGCGCTGACCCTGCTGGGTGATGGCGCCAAAGGCTGGCTGGCGGTGTGGCTGGCCGGACATTTTGCTGCGCAATACGGCTTGAGCCAGGAAGTTATCGCCGCGGTGGCGCTGGCGGTTTTTCTCGGCCATTCGTATTCGCTGTTTCTGCGCTTTCGCGGCGGCAAGGGCGTGGCCACCGCGCTGGGCGCATGGCTGGCGCTGAATCCCTGGCTGGGGCTGGCGGTGCTGACGACATGGATTCTGGTTTTTGCCATCGGACGCATTTCATCGCTGGCGGCGCTGGCCGCGGCGGTGCTCTCGCCGCTGTATGCGCTTTATATTTTCGGCTGGAACAGTCTGACGCTGGCAATTGTCGTGATGAGCCTGCTCCTCATCTGGCGTCACAAGACTAACATCCGGAATCTCCTGGCTGGCACCGAAGGTAATTTCAAAAGATCAGGCGGATCTTAAGCCGCGATTGCTTCCAAATCCCAGCGCGGCCTCACGCCAAAGCCCAGGTTTTTGCTTGTGCCATGCTTGAGACGCAGCGCGCCGGCAAAAGCGATCATCGCGCCGTTGTCGGTGCAGAATTCGAATTCAGGATAAAACACGCTTAAATTTCTGCGCGTGGTTTCGGCCGTGAGCCGCGTGCGCAGCCTGCGGTTCGCGCCCACCCCGCCCGCCACCACCAGTCGTGTCAATCCCGTGCGCTCCAGCGCGGCCAGTGATTTCGCCACCAGCACATCGGTAATGGCGGCTTCCACCGCCGCCGCGATGTCGGCGTGAGCCGGTTCATTGGCGGCTTCACGCTTGACCAGCATTAGCACTGCGGTCTTGAGTCCGCTGAAGCTGAAATCAAGATCGCTGCTGGTCAGCAGCGGGCGCGGCAGTTTAAACCGGGCAGCGTCGCCGTGTTCGGCCAGTTTCGCCAGCGCCGGCCCGCCAGGATAACCGAGACCCAGCAGCTTGGCGCTTTTGTCGAAGGCTTCGCCCGCGGCATCGTCCAGCGTTTCGCCCAGCAGCGTGTAGTGCCCGACGCCGCTGACTTGCATGAGCTGAGTGTGGCCGCCGGAAACCAGGAGCGCCACAAAAGGAAATTCGGGCGCGGGCTTGGACAGAAGCGGCGAGAGCAAATGGCCTTCCAGATGATGAATGCCGAGCACCGGTTTTCCCAATGCGTAAGCCAGCGCGGCGGCAATGCCGGCGCCCACCAGCAAGGCGCCCGCCAGGCCGGGGCCCCGGGTGTAGGCGATGGCATCGACATCATCGAGCTGCAAGCCGGCTTGCGCCAGCACCTGGCGCGTGAGCGGCAGCACGCGGCGGATATGGTCGCGCGAGGCGAGTTCCGGCACTACGCCGCCGTATTCATCGTGCACGGCGGCTTGCGAATAGAGGGCATGCGCAAGCAGCCCGCGCGCGCTGTCGTAGAGCGCGATCCCGGTCTCGTCGCAGGAAGTTTCGATGCCCAGAACGCGCATGGCGGCCTTTCCAAAAAGGGTTTAATTATACTTTCAAAACCATGAGAGGCTTGTTATAATGCGCGGCTTGCTGAGTTTGGGATTGCGAAAGGGTTTATGCCGAGCGTCAGAGTCAAGGAAAACGAGCCGTTTGAAGTGGCGTTGCGCCGTTTCAAGCGTTCGATCGAGAAAACCGGGCTGCTCACCGAATTGCGCGCGCGCGAGTTTTATGAAAAACCCACATCCGAGCGCAAGCGCAAGCTTGCCGCCGCGGTGAAGCGCCACTACAAGCGCATACGCAGCCAGATGCTGCCGCCCAAGCTGTATTAATTTTTCTTAGCGCAAAACGCCAACGCCGCCAAGCTTGAGACTTGGCGGTTTGTTTTTAAAATGCCGCTCAAGGAACAAATCACCGAAGACATGAAGACAGCGCTGCGCGCTCGGGACAGCGCGCGCCTGTCCGCCATTCGTTTGCTGCTGGCCGCCATCAAGCAGCGCGAAGTGGACGAGCGCATTCAGTTGACCGACGCCGACGTGATGAGCGTGATAGAAAAAATGTTGAAACAACGGCGCGACTCGATTCAGCAATTTGCAGCGGGCGGCCGCCAGGATCTGGCGGACCAGGAGAAATTTGAAATTTCCGTGCTGCAGACCTACCTGCCCGCCGCCATGAGCGAAGCCGAAATCGCCGCGGCGGTGGCGCAAGCGCTCAGCGCAAGCGGCGCCAGGAGCATGCAGGACATGGGCAAGGTGATGGCGCTGCTCAAACCTCAATTGGCCGGACGCGCCGATATGGCGAAAGTTTCGGCGCTGGTTAAATCCAGACTCGCAGGCTAGCCGCAACACGCTGTTTTTCTTTAAGGCGTATTTCCGCAGCCGGCGCCACGGAAGCGCTGTCCGAAAGCGGCGAAAAAGTGTCCTATAATGGGATTTATATCCTTTAGCCGCTGCGCTTTGCTGAAAAAAGCGCAGGCTGAATCAACCGACCCGGCCGCCAAGTGATTGCACAGAGCTTCATCCGTGATCTGCTTAACCGCGTGGATATCGTCGCCGTCGTCGAGCGCCACCTGCCGCTCAAGAAGACCGGAGCGAATTATTCCGCGCGTTGCCCGTTCCACAGCGAAAAATCCCCGTCTTTCACGGTGAGTCCCGGTAAGCAGTTTTATCATTGTTTCGGTTGCGGCGCGCATGGCAACGCGATTGATTTTCTTATCGAGCAGACCGGCATGGGTTTTGCCGAGGCGGTGCGCGAACTGGCGGCACTGGCCGGAATGAAAGTGGTGGAAGACGATGCGCCGCGTCGCCCGCGCGAAGACGCCGTGGATTTGGCGGCGCTGATGCTGCAGGCGGCGCAATATTATAAATCCCAGCTCAAGCAATCCGAAACAGCGATTGCCTATCTCAAGCAGCGCGGGGTGAGCGGCGAGATCGCCGCGCGCTTCGGCATCGGTTACGCCGCCGCGGACTGGCAGAACCTGGCTGCTGTTTTTCCCGATTATTCGGCGCCGGCGCTGCTCGCGGCCGGGCTGGCGAAGCAAAGCGAGGAAGGCCGGCGCTACGATATTTTTCGCGACCGCATTATGTTCCCGATTTTGAACGAGCGCGGCGCCGTCATCGGTTTCGGCGGGCGTGTGCTGGATAGCGGCGAACCCAAATATCTCAATTCGCCGGAGACCGCGCTGTTTGAAAAAGGGCGCGAGCTTTACGGCCTGTATCAGGCGCGCAAAGCCATACGCGAATCAGGCAAGGTGGTCGTCGTCGAAGGTTACATGGATGTGGTGGCGCTGGCGCAGCATGGCGTGGCTTACGCCGTCGCTACGCTAGGCACCGCCACCACCGGCATGCAGGTGCAGAAACTCCTGCGTCATACCGATAACGTGGTGTTTTGCTTCGATGGCGACGAAGCCGGCCGCCGCGCCGCCTGGCGCGCGCTGGAAAACAGTCTTGCCTATCTCGCGGACGGCAAAAATCTGAGCTTCCTGTTCCTGCCCGAGGGACACGACCCGGATACCTATATCCGCGCTAACGGGAAAACCGAGTTTGAAAAACAGTTGAAACAAGCGCCGCCGCTGTCAAGCTTCCTGCTGCGCGAATTGACGGCGCGCGTGGACATGAAAAGCGATGAAGGACGCGCGCGCTTCCTGCAAAACGCAAGACCGCTGGTGACGCAAATCAGCGCGCCGGTACTGGGCTTGATGCTGAGAAAGCGTTTGGCCGAGCTCTCAGGCGTGAGCCAAAGTGAACTGGAGGCGCTGTACCAAATCAAATCAATTCAAGCCAGGCCGGCGCTGCAAAAAGTGTGGCGCAAACCGCCGTCGCTGGCGCGAAAACTGCTTCAGGTTTTACTGTTCCAGCCCGGGTTTGCCAGCCGTTGTAAAGTAGTGCTGCCGGAAGCGCCGGCCGAGTTCCAGGCGCTTAAGGTTTTGATTGAGTTCTTGAATGAGTGCCCCCATATGCAGAATGCCGCGGCCATCGTGGAAGGATTCCGCGGCACCCCGCATGAGACGCTGATGCGTGAAGTGGGGCGCGAGCTTTTCCTGTGGGAAGAGAAGAAACTCTCGGACGCGGATCTGACCCATGAATTCGAGGGCGCGCTGGCGCAGCTTAAAGAGCTGGAACGCAAAGCGCGCCTCGCGGCGCTTTCCAGCAAATCCAAGAGCCAAGGCTTGAGCAGCGAGGAAAAACAGCTCTATCACCGGCTGCTGCGGCGCGAGCCCGCTCTCTTGGAAAACGGGAAATCGGCCTGATTTAAGTTATAATCGCCGGTTTTTTTAAAGTAGTTTTATTAACGGAAACAAGGCTATGGCTAAAGAAACAGAAAAGCTCCCAGCCCAGGTCAGCGACGCCGAAGCGCGCCGCATGCGGCTGAAGAACCTTATCGTCCTGGGTAAGGAGCGCGGCTATTTGACCTACGCCGAAATCAATGATCATCTGCCGGACGACATGCTGGACGCCGAGCAGATCGAGAACATCATCAGCATGATTAACGACATGGGCATTCAGGTGTATGACGAGGCGCCGGATGCCGAAGTGCTGCTGATGTCGGACGCCACGCCGCCGGTGGCCGACGAAGATGTGGTGGAAGAAGCGGAAGCGGCGCTCTCCACGGTGGATTCCGAATTCGGCCGCACCACCGACCCGGTGCGCATGTATATGCGTGAAATGGGCTCGGTGGAATTGCTCACGCGCGAAGGCGAAATCGAAATCGCCAAGCGCATCGAAGACGGTCTCAAGCACATGATCCAGGCGATTTCCGCCTGCCCCACCACCATTGCCGATATTCTTGAATACGCCGCCAGGGTTGAGCGCGGCGAAATGCGCATAGACGAGCTGATTGACGGCCTGATCGACGCCGAAACCAACGAAGTCATAGGCGAAGACATTTCCGAAGCCGATGTCGAAGACGAAGCGGTGGATGAAGAGGAAGAAGATCCCGAGGTGGCCGCCGCGCTCGCCAACGCAAATCTTGAACGTCTGAAAACCGAGGCCTTGAAGTGCTTTGCGGTAATCCGCCAGGCGTTTCACAAAATGCAGCAGGTGCTGGCCAGGAAAGGTACGCGCCACAAGCAATACAAGGAATTGCAGGAAAAAATTTCCGGCGAGCTGATGGGCATCCGCTTCACCGCCAAGCAGGTCGAGAATCTTTGCGACGGTCTGCGCCGCCTGGTGGACGAAGTGCGCAGCTACGAGCGCGAAATCATGGAGCTTTGCGTCAACAAGTCCGGCATGCCGCGCGCGTATTTCATCAAAACCTTCCCCGGCAACGAGAGCAACCTCGATTGGGTGAGTACCGAAGTTTCGGGCCGCAAGCCGTACAGCGAAACCTTGCGGCGCTTTGAGGCGGCGATCGTCGAGCAGCAGAATTTATTGCTGAAGCTGCAGGCCAAGGTCGGTATTCCGATCAAGGATTTGAAGGAAATCAACCGTCAGATGTCCACCGGCGAAGCCAAGGCACGCCGCGCCAAGCGCGAGATGACCGAGGCCAATTTGCGTCTGGTGATTTCGATTGCCAAGAAATACACTAACCGCGGGCTGCAGTTTCTGGATTTGATTCAGGAAGGCAACATCGGCCTGATGAAAGCGGTGGATAAATTCGAATACCGCCGCGGCTACAAATTCTCGACCTATGCTACCTGGTGGATACGCCAGGCGATTACGCGCTCGATTGCCGATCAGGCGCGCACCATCCGCATTCCGGTGCACATGATCGAAACCATCAACAAGATGAACCGCATTTCACGCCAGATTCTGCAGGAAACCGGGCAGGAGCCGGATCCCGCGACGCTGGCCGAAAAAATGGAGATGCCGGAAGAAAAAATCCGCAAGATCCTCAAGATTTCCAAGGAACCGATCTCGATGGAAACGCCGATCGGCGACGACGACGATTCGCACTTGGGCGATTTCATCGAGGACGCGGCGACCATGGCACCCAACGATGCGGCGGTGTACGCCAGCCTGCGCCACGTCACCAAGGACGTGCTGGACACGCTTACCCCGCGCGAAGCCAAGGTGCTGAGCATGCGCTTCGGCATCGAGATGAACACCGACCACACGCTGGAGGAAGTCGGCAAGCA
>JBOIFQ010000201.1:0-3763 GCA_050741655.1 Burkholderiales bacterium
CCAGATAACCGATGGCGCCTTCCTTGTCACCCAGCGCCATCACCGCAGTCGGGCTGGCGTGGATGCCGAGCTTGTGTTCGAGGGAGACGCATTGCACGTCGTTGCGCTGGCCGATGGAGCCGCCGGCATTGATGAGATATTTGGGCACGATGAAAAGCGAAATGCCTTTCACGCCTTCCGGCGCATCGGGCAGGCGCGCCAGCACCATATGAATAATATTCTCGGTGTAATCGTGCTCGCCCCAGGTGATGAAAATCTTGATGCCGGACAGGCGGTAATGATCACCTTCGGGAACCGCCTTGGTGCGCACCGCACTTAAGTCCGAACCCGCTTGCGGCTCGGTGAGGTTCATGGTGCCGGTCCATTGCCCCGTCACCATGTTCGGGATGAAAATCTGTTTGAGCGCATCCGAGGCGTGATGCGAAATCGCCTCGATCGCGCCCTGAGTCAGCATCGGGCACAGCGAAAAAGCCAGGTTCGATGCTTTCCACATTTCCTGCACCGGCGTGGAGACGATGTAAGGCAAACCCTGGCCGCCGAATTCGGTTTTACAGGCGAGCGCGGTCCAGCCGCTTTCACGGAATTTCTGATACGCGTCCTTGAAACCTTCGGCGGTGGTCACCGCCCCATTCTTGAGTTGCGCGCCCTGCTGGTCGCCGACGCGGTTGAGCGGCGCCAGCACGCCGCTGGCGAATTTGCCCGCTTCATCCAGAATCGCCTCCACCACATCCGGCGCCACTTCCTCGCAGCCGGGCAGCTTTGCCACCCGATCGAGTCCAGCGAGTTCGTTCAGCACGAACCGCATGTCGTTAAGCGGTGCGGTATAAGCACTCATTTGATGAGCTCCAATTAAACTTAGCCGAGTTCGGCGATGAATTCGGGAACGATCTGGAACAAATCACCTACCAGCCCGTAATCCGCGATCTGGAATATCGGTGCTTCACCGTCTTTGTTGATGGCGACTATCACTTTGCTGTCTTTCATTCCCGCCAGATGCTGTATCGCGCCGGAAATGCCGATGGCGATATACAATTCCGGCGCCACGATCTTGCCGGTCTGCCCGACCTGATAATCATTGGGCACGTATCCCGAATCCACCGCCGCGCGCGAAGCGCCGATGGCCGCACCCAGTTTATCCGCCAGCGTTTCCAGCATTTTGAAATTCTCGCCGCTGCCGAGTCCGCGCCCGCCGGAAATAATCACCCGCGCCGCGGTCAGTTCCGGGCGCGCGGATCGGGTGAGTTCCTGTTTGACCAGTTTAGCCTGCTCGTTATCCGCCAGTGGCGGAATATTTTCAATCGCCGCCGCGCCGCCGCCGGTTGGCGCCGCATCGAAACCGGTGCCGCGCACGGTAATCACTTTGATCGCATCTTTGGATTGCACCGTCGCCAGCGCATTGCCAGCATAAATCGGGCGCACGAATGTATCAGGACTTTTCACCGCGACGATATCGGAAATCTGCGCCACATCGAGCAAAGCGGCCACGCGCGGCATGAAATTCTTGCCGAAAGTGGTGGCCGGCGCCAGCACATGGGTATAGCTCTTGGCAATGGATACCACCAGTGCCGCCAGATTTTCCGCCAGTTGCGCGCCGTAATGCGGCGCCTGCGCCACCAGTACTTTGGACACGCCGTTTATTTTTGCCGCCGCTTGCGCCACGGCCTTGCAGCCATCTCCCGCCACCAGCACCGTTACCGCTTTATCAATTCGAGCCGCCGCGGCAATCGTATTCAGCGTGCTGGGTTTGAGTGCGCTGTTATCGTGTTCCGCGATGACGAGTAACGGCATTTAAATCACTTTCGCTTCATTTTTCAGTTTATTGACCAGCTCTTTCACGTCCGCGACTTTCGCGCCGCCTTTGCGCCGGGGCGGCTCCTCGACCTTGAGCGTGGCGATGCGCGGCGCGATATCCACACCCAGCGCGTCGGGTTTTAAAACTTCCAGCGGTTTTTTCTTGGCTTTCATGATATTGGGCAGGGTGGCGTAGCGCGGCTCGTTCAAGCGCAAATCGGTCGTGATTACGGCGGGAAGACTTACAGAAACCGTCTCCAGCCCGCCGTCAATTTCGCGCATGACTTCGGCTTTGCCTGCGCCGAGGGTCACTTTCGATGCGAACGCCGCCTGCGGCCAGCCCATCAGCGCGGCGAACATCTGCCCGGTCTGGTTGCAGTCGTCGTCTATCGCCTGCTTGCCCAGAATCACTAGTTGCGGCGTTTCCTTCTGCGCAATCGCTTGCAGCAATTTCGCCACCGCCAGCGGTTGCAATTCGGCATCGGTCTCGACATGAATGGCGCGATCCGCGCCGAGGGCGAGCGCGGTGCGCAAAGTTTCCTGGCATTGCGCCACCCCCATGGATACCGCCACGATTTCGCTGGCGATGCCTTTTTCCTTGAGGCGCACCGCTTCTTCCACCGCGATCTCGTCAAATGGATTCATGGACATTTTGACATTGGCGGTTTCCACGCCGCTGCCGTCGCTTTTCACGCGCACCTTGACGTTGTAATCCACCACGCGCTTGACCGTGACCAGAACTTTCATGAATTCATTTGCCCTTGCTGAAATAGGCGGCCAGCTCACCCACCACGCCGCGCCGGAATGCCAGCACGCAAATCACGAAAATCACGCCGGTGATCACCGTCACCCATTCGCCCAGGTTGGCCGCATAATTTTGCAGACCCACCACGATGGCGGCGCCGGCTATCGGCCCGAACACCGTGCCCAATCCGCCCAGCAGCGTCATCAGCACCACTTCACCCGACATGTGCCAGTGCACATCGGTGAGCGAAGCCAGTTGAAACACCAGGGTCTTGGTGGCGCCGGCCAGGCCGGACAGCGCCGCCGACAGCACGAAAGCTAAGAGCTTGTATCGGTCCACATCATAGCCCAGGGAAATGGCGCGCGGCTCGTTCTCGCGTATGGCTTTCAGCACCTGGCCGAACGGCGAGTGTATGGTGCGGTAAATAATCAGGAAACCGGCGATGAACACCGCCAGCACGAAGTAATACATGATGAACGGCTGCTGCAAATCCAGCACGCCGAACAAATGGCCGCGCGGCACGCCCTGCAGGCCGTCTTCGCCGCCGGTGAATTTGAATTGCAGACACAGGAAATAAATCATTTGCGCCAGCGCCAGCGTGATCATGGCGAAATAAATTCCGGCGCGGCGGATGGCGAGACTGCCGAACACAAAACCGAGCAAGGCCGCGGTCGCGGTGCCGGCCAGGATTCCCAGCTCGGGCGGAAAACCCAGGCCCTTGATGGTGTAGCCGGCGATATAACCGGCGCTGCCCAGAAACGCCGCATGGCCGAATGACAGCAGTCCGGTATAGCCGAGCAGCAGATTGAAAGCGCAGGCGAACAGCGCGAAGCACAGGAGCTTCATCAGGAACACCGGATAGACGAGAAACGGCGCCACCAGCGCCGCCGCCAGCAACACCAGCATGATTTTGCCGTCGCGGCTCATTTTTCTCTCCCGAACAACCCCGCCGGACGCAATAAAAGCACGATCGCCATGATGACGAAAATCACCACCGCCGAGGCTTCCGGATAAAACACCTTGGTCAGCCCCTCGATCAATCCCAGCCCGACGCCGGTGACGATGGCGCCCATGATCGAACCCATGCCGCCGATCACCACCACGGCGAAGACGACGATGATCAGATTGGAGCCCATCTGCGGGCTTACCTGATAGATCGGCGCCGCGAGCACGCCGGCGAAGGCGGCGAGCGCCACGCCGAAGCCATAGGTGAGGGTGATCATGCGC
>JBOIFQ010000202.1:0-3347 GCA_050741655.1 Burkholderiales bacterium
ATACTACTGCGTATTGAATTTAGAGTGTTTCTTAAGGTTTAGCTAAAGAAACATTGATTGATAAGCGATTTTAAGTGCCAACAGAGAAAAAAGCAAGTGCGTGGATTTTTTTGAAGACTGCGGCCACAGGCCTATCTGGCATACAGCAGATTCGGCAGCCACAGCGCGAACGCAGGAACATAAGTCACCAGCAACAACACGGCGGTCACGACCAGGATCCAAGGTGCTGCGGCGACGGTCACTTCGGTCAAGCCCATGCGCGCCAGCCCGCTCGCAACATACAGGTTAAGGCCCACCGGCGGAGTAATCATTCCCAGTTCCATATTGATGGTCATGACGATGCCAAGATGGATAGGGTCTATGCCCAGTTGCTGCGCCACCGGCAGGAAAATCGGCGCGAGTATCAGGATAATCGAGCTCGGCTCCATGAAATCGCCGGCGAAAAACAGCAGGATGTTGACGCACAGCAGGAACATCCAGGGTGTCAGCCCCTGCCCGATTATCCATTGCGCCAGATGTTGCGGGATATTCTCGCTGGTAAGCAGGAAAGAAAATAAAATGGCGTTGGTGATAATGTAGAGCAGCATCGCGCTCATATTGGCGGCTTCGCGCAACACCCGCGGCACGTCTTTGAGCCGCAAATCCTTGTAAATGAATACCGCCACCACGAAAGCGTACACCGCGCTCACCGCCGCCGCCTCGGTGGGCGTGAATACCCCGCCATAGATTCCGCCTATCACTATCACCACCAGCGCCAGGCCCCATACCGAATCGCGGAATGATTCCCACACTTCGCGCGCATTCGCTCTGGGCAGGGTCGGGAAGCCTTTTTTCTTCGCCACCAGCCAGGTCACCAGCATCAACGTGAACGCCATCAAAATTCCCGGCACAACGCCGGCGATGAACAGCTTGCCGACGCTGGTATTGGTGCTGACGGCGTAAATAATCATCACGATGGAAGGCGGGATCAAAATACCCAGCCCGCCTGAAGTGGAGAGCACACCGACCGCGAATTTCTTGGGGTAGCCATGCTGCACCATGGCCGGAATCATGATCGAGCCTATCGCCACCACGGTGGCCGGACTGGAACCCGACACGGCGGCGAAAAACGCGCACGCCAGCACTCCCGCCATCGCCAGCCCGCCCGACATCCAGCCCACCAGCGCCGTGGCGAAGCGGATAATACGTCTCGCCACGCCGCCGCTGGTAAGAAAAGTGCCGGCCAGGATAAAGAACGGGATCGCCATGATGGCGAACTGGTCGAGCCCGGTGAACAGGCGCTGCGACACGATTTCCACCGGAATATTGGAAAAGAAAAACAGAAACGCCAGCACCGCGAGACCGAGCGCGATGGAAATCGGCATGCCGGTCAGAAGCAGCAGCACCAGCAAAATGAAAATAATCCAGGCGTTCACGGCGCCGCCGCGATTTCAGTATAAGAATGCGACGGCAAATGGCCGGTCTTGAGGTAATTCACCATGACCTGAATAAAGCGGTAGCACATGAGCGAAGAGCCGAGCGGAATGGCGAGGTAGATAATCCACATCGGCATTTCCAGGTCGGGCGACACCTGGCCGGTAAGATAAATGTGGTACACAAAGCGCGCACCGAGCAGGGCGATAGTGACGGTGAAAAACGCGCCCGCCGCCAGGCTCAACACCACGAAGAAGCGCTGCTTGGCGGGGCTCAGGGTGCGCACCAGCACGTCCACGCCGACGTGAATACCGGTGCGCACGCCGTAGGCGGCGCCAAACTTCGCCATCCAGATGAAAAGATAAATCGTGAGTTCCTGCGCCCAACTCAGGTTGATATGCCGGGAGTATTCCCAGATCCAGGAGACGCCAGAAGTATAGCGGTGCACGATGGCGGTGAAAATAATCAGCGTCGCCAACGCCATGAAAGCGGCGATCAGCCACTCTTCGAGGTGATCGAGAATACGATTGAACATAAACCTAAGAGGTGAAGAGGTGAAGAAGTGAGGAGGAAAAACCAGCTGAATTCTTCACACCTTGCCTTTATCCGTTATTTTTTCCGTTCTTTCGCGACTTGCGCGGCGATATTGTAAATACCGTAAACCAGGTCCTTGCCGATAGTGTTTTCGAACTGGGCATGCACCGGCAGCAATGCTTTTTGCCAGGCCAGCCGGTCTTTGTCGGGCAGGATGTAAATCTCGGTGGTTTTGGCCGCGCGCACGGCGGCCAGCGCATCGTCGTTTTCCTTCTGCGCGATTTCACGCTCGTACTTGGTGGCATCCTGCATCGCCTGTTCGAGAGTGGCGCGAATATCGGCGGGCAGTCCTTCCCAGAATTTCTTGTTGGTGATGACCGCGTAACCGAGATAGCCATGATCAGAAATCGTCAAGTATTTTTGCACTTCATTCATTTTCTGAGTGTAAAAATTGGATACCGGGTTCTCGGTACCATCCACCACGCCTTGCTGCAGGGCGGTATAGACTTCGCTGAACGCCATCACCTGCGGATTCGCCCCCAGCGCGCGCATTTGCGCTTCCAGCACTTTCGACGACTGAATGCGCACTTTCAACCCGCTGAAATCGGCGACGGTCCTGAGCGGTTTGTTGGCGCTCATCTGCTTGAAACCGTTGTCCCAGTACGCGAGGCCAACAATCCCTTTGGCTTCCAGTTTTTTCAGCAAGCCACGCCCAATGTCGCCATCCATCACGCGATACAGCGTTTCCTTGTTGGGAAACATGTACGGCAGATCATAGGCCTCGAATTCGCGCACGCCCAGCGGGCCGAATTTGGCGAGCGAAGGCGCCAGTATCTGCACCGCGCCCAGTTGCAGCGCTTCCAGTTCCTCACGGTCCTTGTAAAGCTGGCTGTTGGGATACACCTCGACCTTGACCCGGCCTTGCGTGCGCTCCTCGGCGAGTTGCTTGAATTTCAGCGCGGCACTGCCCTTGGGCGTATCCGGGGCCACCACATGGCTGAATTTGATGATGATGGGATCGGCGGCCAGACCCGGCACCGCCAGCAGGCTTAAGCTTAACAGCAGAAAACAGAGTCTCATGGTCATCCTCCACGGCATTATTATGGTTCGGGGAATCCGCCGGCTTTATTCGAGTCAGCATAGTGCACCTTCCAGCTTACTGCCAAACCCGCTTCTGCCGGCTGTGCCTGATACGCGCAGTCTATGCCGATTCCAGGCACCCACACCAGGTCCTCGCCGCTGTAGAGCAGCGGCAGGCGCGCGCGCTGCCACGGCGGGATTTTCGATTCCTGCAGCAGATTCTTCAGGCTGCGGCGCGGACGTTTCAAGTCCAGCCGAAATTTTTCCCCGCCCCTCCGCAAACGCACGTGCACCGGGTTCCGGATGAGCCTGGCATAAGC